>JAHEFC010000029.1 GCA_024640385.1 Sphingobacteriales bacterium | reverse complement strand
CAATACTTCTGCTGCCCAGACTATTGAACAGGTCAGCGGCTGGCTCTATGCAGTGGCCCGCAACAAGATCACGGACCGGTACCGTAAAAAGCAGCCCAGCCTGATCGACGACCTGGGATACGCAGATGAAAACGGGGAGCTGTCACTCGGGGAGCTGTTATTCGCTGACGATGAAGATCCGGCCTTTGCGCAGATCAGGGAACTGTTCTGGGAAGAACTGACTGCCGCACTGGAAGAATTACCGGAAAAGCAGCGGCAGGTGTTTGTCTGGAATGAACTGGAAGACAGAACTTTACAGGAGATTGCCGACAGTGAAGGCGAGAACCTGAAAACAATCATCAGCCGCAAGCGCTATGCTGTTCAGCATCTGCGTAAGCGGCTTGAGTATTTATATAATGAACTTGAAAACTCTTAAAGCATAAGAACATGTCTGGAAAAAGATTCTTTTTCGAAATTGGGCCCGTCAGGTTTTTCATATTCCTGTTCTTCGGAGGCCTGGCCGCACTTGCAGTGGGAGTGGTAGTCATGCTCCTTTGGAATGCGGTTCTGCCGGACCTTTTTGGAGTGAAAGAGATCAGCTACTGGCAATCTGTAGGCTTATTGGTTTTGAGCAGGATCTTGTTCGGGTCGTTCCAACCAAAAGGAGGCCGGCCCAGGCATATGGGGCCATCTCCCCAGTTAAGGGCAAAACTCATGAATATGAGTGAAGAAGAAAGAAAAGCTTTCAAGGAAGAAATGAGAAAGCGTTGTGGGCCTCCTAACAGGTAACCTGCTTCTATATATCAAAAAAGCCGCAGTTCCCTACTGCGGCTTTTTTGTGTGAATTAAAGTAAAACTATGAGAGCTCCGTCTTCTTACTTATAACACTAAACGAATTAAAATGAAAAGGTCAGTATTAAAACCCATCGCTGCCGGAATTGCATTGGCTTTGTTAATATTCTTTATGCCATTTATCCTGGCTGGCACTGCCATATTCCTATTGGTCAGTTTCATTTTTTTCAGGCTGTTCTTTGCCAGGAGAATGCGCAAAGCCTATGCTGCGAGGATGAGATATATGAATACTACGGGACTGCACCGCCGGGATCACAGGCAGGATGGGGAAAACCAGGTGATCTATTTATCACCGAAGAATTATAGATAATAGGACCCAATTCAGTAATCAAAAAAAACAAATATATGTACGCAAGAACAGCAAGGCATGGCCATCCATGGAGAGGTGGATGGGGCCAGGGTTTCAGAAGACCCAAATACAATGTACCTGTCAACATCGATGAAAAAACTGATCAATTTATTGTGTCAGTGTATGCAACTGGTTTCAGCAAGGAAAATATCAGGCTCTCCGTAACTGATGACGTTTTATTCATCAGTGGTACCAGGGCCATCGATGAAGGTAATCAACCTAATTTCGCCAAACAGGAATTCCCGGTAAAAAATTTCGAAAGAATGATCAGCCTGGAAGGGCAGGTTGATGTAGCGGGTATCACAGCAAAGCAGGAGGATGGTGTTCTTTATATCACACTGCCCAAAACAGAAGAAGCAAAGCAGCCCTCCCGTGAAATAAAAGTTGATTGATGCGATTCAGATCCCCATGATCAAAGGAGATGCAGAATATGCGTCTCCTTTTTTGTTTCGGGATCTCACATTCCGCCAATAATCATTTCCTATGACGTAATTTCAATGCTGATTATGCTGAAATACCAAAGGCCCTTCCGGCTTACATTCATTCTGTTCTTCCTGCCTTTTTTTCTAATGGCGCAATCTAAAAAAACCGGTATAGGTTTAGCGCTTGCGGGCGGTGGTGCCAAAGGCCTTGCACATATAGGCATTCTGAAAGCCATTGATTCGGCCGAACTCAACATCAGTTACCTGACAGGGACCAGCATGGGCAGTATTGTGGGAGGACTTTATGCAGCTGGCTATTCCGGGGATTCCATTGAATACATTGCCCGGCATATCGACTGGGGTGTGTTGCTGAGCAACTCCATCCCGATGACCAATTATATCATGGAAGAGAAGGGTGAATATGGTAAATATGCAGTTGAGCTTCCAGTTTCAAAAGGAAAGGTTTCCCTGCCCTCTGGTTTTTTAGAAAGCCAGGAACTCTGGCTTACTCTTGAAAAATATTTTTTCCCCGTTGCGGCGGTTGATAAATTCGACAACCTGAGCATACCCTACCGGTGTATTGGAACTGATCTGGCTACCGGTGAAGCTGTGGTATTCAGTCATGGAAGCCTTACCAGGGCTATCAGGGCTTCCATGGCTATCCCGGGTGCATTCTCACCCGTAGATATAGATGGGAAGAGATATGTAGATGGAGGTGTTACCAGGAACTTCCCGGTAAAGGATCTTTTTGATATGGGAGCCAATTATTCCATTGGTGTATCAGTAAGTACACCCCTGAATAATGTTGAAGAACTTGACGACGCACTGAAAGTACTTTCACAGGTTATGTTTCTGAATGAGAACAAAGACCTGATCGAAGAATCTGCACTTACAAACCTGTTGATCAAGATCCCTATGGGTAGTTTCAACTCTGCCAGCTTCGACGATGGGGCTGCCATTATTGACCTGGGCATTGAAGAAGGCAGGAAATACTACCCCCTGTTCAGGAAACTTGCAGACTCCTTGAAAGCGCTCTATCCTGATTATACATTTAAAAAGAACAGGCTTCCGGATCACCAACAGTACAAGTTCTCAAGGATAGAATTGACCGGATTGAATAAAAATGAAAAAGAAGCTTTTCTTGATCAGATCGGCGTAGACACATCCAAAAAACTTACTGCGGCCAAACTGGAAAAAGAAACCCGCGAAGCCTTTGCTTATCGAATGTACAAGTCTATAGTTTATGAGGTGAAACAGGATGATAAGGGACAGTACAAATTATTGTACCGCATCCAGCCCGAATCATCCATCATGCTGAAAGCAGGCGTGTCAGCCAATTCGCTTACAGGATTCGGTGTGCATCTCAATGCAACCGGACGCAACATATTAACTCCATTTTCAAGATCACTGGTTTCTCTTAACATTGGTCAGAGTTTCCGGGGACTGGCGGAGCATCTGCAGATGTTTGGATACAGGAAGCCATGGAGCAACCGGATCCAGGTATATTCAGAATTCCAGGACCTGCCTACTTATACAGACTTCCGCAGTACAGGACTTTATAAACTGAAATATGTAACCATCGATGATCGGTTCCAGGTCTCAGCAAAAAGGAGATCAGCCGGAGGCCTTGGAATACAATGGGAGAATATAGATGCAAAACCCCAGATAGAATCCGGAATTTATTATAACGGGACGAATAATTATTTCCAATTTTATGGATTCTGGCAATTCAACACACTCTCAAAACCTCTTTATCCCAAAAAAGGCACCCAGATCGAAGTAAAGGCTGGCTATGTATTTGACGTCAGCCCCAAAATTGATCTATACCGGGATGGCCTTTTCCTTGGCGAGATCAACCGGTCCCTGGTTAAATACGGCAGCTATTTAAGAACTACTCTTAACTACGCAAACACCTCACCTATGGGTAAACGGTGGGCATGGGTCAGTCGATTACAGGGAGGCGTGAACTTCTCTCCTAACCAAAGTTTACTGAATGGATTCCTCGCGGGCGGCATGGTTCCAACCATTCGCAACCAGGTAATGTTCGCAGGCCTGCACGAAGGGGAGATTGTTTCAGAGAGTATGGCTGCTGCGCATATAGGTCCACGTTATAATCCATTTGGAAAATTCTATGCAACGCTGTTGGGCAGTGTTCTCAGTTATGATTTTATAGAAAAAGATCAGCAACCTGCCGACCTGAAATGGATATTCGGTTCAGGACTGACCCTGGCTTACGACCTTCCGATTGGGCCGATAGAATTCACGTTGATGTGGAACAATAAGAACGACGGGTTGGGAACTTATTTCAATTTCGGATTCCCGTTCAGACTTTAATAGCAGGTTGCAGGTTCCAGGTTGCAGGTGGCAGGTTCCAAAATTACACTAACCGGTTTATCTAATGCATTAACCGGTAAACTTGTTAACCGGCCAGCACACGGCCGCAAGGCCAGATATTAAGCCTGAGAACATTCTATAAGAATCGCTCTCCTTTATTACGTTTGACTTCCCCTACGTACTCCTTGATCTCCTGCTCTTTTTCTTTCTTGCAGATCAGCATCACATCTTTCGTGTCTACCAGAATATAATCATCCATGCCCTGCAGGAGGTAAAGCTTATCGTTCCTGCCATGTATCATACAGCGAGTGGCATCGATCACCATTACGTTATCTCCGGACACAGCATTGCCGAGATAGTCTTTATCCATATTATCATATGCAGAATTCCATGTTCCCAGATCGCTCCATCCAAAACTGGATGGTATCAGGTAAACATTGTTGGCCTTTTCCATGATACCATAGTCTATCGATATATTGGTACACTGTGGATAGATCCTTCCTATGGCTTCCTTCTCTTCTTCGGAATTCAACCTGCCCTGTTCTGCCACAAATAGTTCGGCCATTTCAGGCAGGTATTTTTCAAATGCGTGTACAATATTCTTCACCTGCCATACAAAGATCCCCGCATTCCAGAGAAAATCACCGCTGGCCAGAAAAGTACGCGCCAGTTCAAGGTTTGGCTTCTCCGTGAATGTTTTCACTTTGTATACATTGTCAGAAACACTCTGCTGATCGTACTGAATATATCCATAACCGGTATTGGGCGTGGCCGGCTTAATACCCAAAGTGATCAGGGCTTTGTGCTTACTGACAAAGTCCAGCGCTTCAAGGCATACCTTATTGAAGGCTTTTTCATCCAGGATAAGGTGATCAGCAGGTGCGCAGATCAGCGCTCCGTCAGGATTGATCTCATTGAGTTTGTAAGCAATATAGGCTACACAGGGTGCAGTATTCTTTCTTGATGGTTCACACAGTATGTTATCCATATCAAGTTCCGGCAACTGCTCTGCCACTATGTTCCTGTATTCCTCGGATGTGACCACATATATATTCTCCCTGGGGATGAATCTCAGGAACCTGTCGAACGTACTCTGGATCAGGGTGCGCCCGATACCTAGTATATCGAGAAATTGTTTGGGAAAGTGGGTACGACTCATCGGCCAGAACCTGCTTCCAATACCGCCGGCCATGATGGCAACATAGTGATTCTTATTCATCAGATCAATCCTTCTTTAATAAGGTCATGCAAATGTATCACACCGGCATATTTGCCGCTGTCGTGCACCAGCAATTGGGTGATATTATTTTTTCTCATGAGGTCGAGCGCACCAACGGCCAGTGAAGAAGCTTCAATAGTTTTGGGATTGACACTCATGATCATCGATGCGTTTACAGTTGATATATCGCCGTCTTTCTCCAGCATCCTCCTAAGGTCTCCATCTGTGATCACTCCCAGAAGATTTTCTTCATCATCTATCACAGCTGTAATACCCAAGCGTTTCTGGGAGATCTCCACGATCACATCTTTCAGGCTGCTGTTGGGCTTGACCCAGGGCTTTTCGTTTTGCGGGTAAAGGTCAGACACACGGAGATAAAGCTTTTTACCCAAGGCTCCACCCGGGTGGAATTTTGCAAAATCCTCACTGGTGAATCCTTTCATTTCCATCAGGCAGACTGCCAGTGCATCGCCCATTACCATCTGGGCTGTAGTGCTTGTGGTTGGCGCAAGGTTATTCGGGCATGCTTCCTGCGGAACCGTAGTATTCAAAATATGATTGGCATGGGTAGCCAGGTAAGAACTGAGATTACCCACCATGGCGACCAGGGGATTTCCAAGATTCCTGATCAGAGGGACCAGAACCCTGATCTCAGGACTTTCACCGCTTTTTGAAATGGCCATCACCACATCACCTTCCTGCACCATGCCCAGGTCCCCATGGATCGCATCGGCGGCATGCATGAAAATGGCAGGCGTGCCCGTACTGTTCAGGGTAGCCACTATTTTCTGCCCTATGATCGCGCTTTTCCCAATACCCGTAACTACCAGCCTGCCCTTCATGTGAAACAGGAGGTCTGCCACTTGCTCAAAGTTTTCATCAATGAAAAAACTCATTGCCTGAATGGCTGCAGCCTCTAATTCAACGGTTCTGCGGCCTACCTCCCTGATGCTAATTTTTTCCATGGAATTCCCGCAAAAGTATTATATTAATGAAGACAGCCAAGGATAGGACCTAAAACATCGTTTATTGACGGCAATAATGGTTGTTTTAACAATTAATCCCCTCGCTAAATCGTAAATTTGCACCCTTCTTTCCAGAAGAAACGCAGGCAGAAAGCCCCTTTTTCGGACTTTTTGCTCAGAAACTTGAACTTGAGAACAATGGCTACTGCAAAAAAATCTACAACAACGAAAAAAACAGCGAAACCCAAAATTACCAAGGCAATAGACGGGATCGACCTTGAAGCGGTTTTGCGCGAGCATTTTGGACATGAATCGTTCAAAGGGAACCAGAAAGCAATTATAGAAAACCTGCTGGCAGGCAACGATACTTTTGTGATCAAACCTACCGGAGGCGGTAAAAGCCTTTGTTACCAGCTACCCGCCATCATCAGTGAAGGCTGCGCTATCATCGTATCTCCCCTGATCGCCCTGATGAAAAACCAGGTTGACCTGGTAAGGAGCTATAGCAGCAAAGACAATGTGGCCCATTTCCTGAACTCCACACTTACCAAAAAAGAGATCCGCGAGGTGCACGACGACCTGGTGACCGGCAAAACCAAGATGCTTTATGTGGCACCCGAAACGCTCACCAAACAGGAAAACCTCGAGATCTTTGCCGATCTTAAAATTTCTTTTTTTGCCGTAGATGAGGCCCACTGTATTTCAGAATGGGGACACGACTTCAGGCCGGAATACCGCCGGCTCCGGGAAATGATCGAGCAGATCAATCCCGATATCCCGATGATCGCACTTACTGCTACGGCTACGCCCAAAGTACAATCAGACATAGTAGACAACCTGGGCTTACGTAAACCCCAGATCTATATATCCTCTTTCAACAGGCCCAATCTCTATTATGAGATCAGGCCGAAAGTGAATAAGGATACTACCATAAAAAGCATTGTCCGTTTCATCCAGGATAACAAAGGCAAAAGCGGTATCATCTACACCCTTAACCGGAAAACAACGGAAGAACTGGCCGATATGCTGATGGCCAATAACATCAAAGCTGTAGCCTACCATGCGGGGATGGACAGCAAGATCAGGGCCGACAGGCAGGACCAGTTCATGAATGAAGATGTACAGGTGATCGTAGCTACTATTGCATTTGGCATGGGCATCGACAAACCCGATATCCGTTACGTCATCCACTACAACATTCCCAAGAGCATAGAAAATTATTACCAGGAAACCGGAAGGGCCGGTCGGGACGGGATGGAAGGCAAATGCCTTTTATATTATTCACATAAAGACGTTTCCAAACTGGAACACCTGATGCGGGATAAGCCCCTGAGCGAACGCGAAGTGGGTGCTCAACTGATCAACGAAACAGTTGCTTATGCAGAAAGCGGCGTGTGCAGAAGGAAGATACTTATGAGCTATTTCGGTGAAGAATACAAGCCTGATAATTGTAAAAACTGCGATAATTGCCTTAATCCCAAAGAAAAAATTGAAGCGAAAGATAATGCCGTCAAGATGCTTAAAACCATTAGGGCACTCGATGAGCGTTTTGCTGCAGAATATATCATTCCGATCATCATCGGCAAACTCACTCCTCAGATACAGATGTACAGGCACGATTCTCTTGACGTGTTTGCTTCCGGCAATGACCAGCCAGACCATTACTGGAACTCACTGATCAGGCAGCTGCTTTTGGAGCAGATGCTGGAAAAAGATATTGAAGAATATGGCGTGTTGAAGATCACGAAAAAAGGAGAGGCATTTATGAAGAAGCCCGGTTCTTTCAAGATCATACTCAACAATCTCTATGAAGAAGCCAATGAAGATGATGACGAGGCTGTTGAAGCAGGAGGGCCTGCCGCGGCGGATCCTGCATTATTTGAAATGCTGAAGAGTCTCCGCCAAAGAGTAGCCAAAGAGAAAAAACTACCTCCTTTCGTGATCTTCCTGGAAAGTTCCCTGGAAGATATGGCCACACAATACCCGACCACACTGCAGGAACTTGAAAAGATCAGCGGCGTGTCAAAGGGGAAGGCCCTGAGATATGGCAACCAGTTTGTAGAACTGATCAGTTCATACGTTGAAGAGAATGATGTGGTGAAGCCTGACGATTTCGTGATGAAGTCTGTGGTGAACAAAAGCGGAAACAAGGTATACATCATACAGCAGGTTGATAAAAAGATACCGCTTGAAACGATAGCCAAGTCGAAGGATATGAAGATCGAGCAGTTGCTGGAAGAAATGGAAACCATCGTGGCCAGCGGCACCAAACTGAACCTGGATTACGCCATCGATCAGATGGTGGACGAAGATGACCAGCTTGATATCCTGGACTATTTTAAAAGCTGCGAAACCAGCAGCCTCCAGGTGGCACAGGAAGAACTTTCAGATCTCTCGCTCGAATGGGAGCAGCTGAAGATCATGAGGATCAAGTTTCTCTCAGAGTATGGAATGTAGTGTTAGGCGAGAGGCGAGAGGCGAAAGGCGAGAGGAGGGCAAAATTCTCTCGCCTTTCGCCTCTCGCCTCTCGCCTGACTTCAACCACAACCTAATCAAACAAAAATGCGGAGTCCAACCCTCCGCATTTTTTTAAAACCCCACAAGACCATCATCTGCATTAGTTTCCACAATGGCACTTAGCGAACGAATCAACTATTTTTTTAAAGTCACTGCCGGCAGTTTCATTTCACGCCCCTTGACGATCTTCACATTAGTGACCGTGGTATCGAGGTAGCCGTTATTGGCATCATACAAAACTGTATAATCACCTTCAGAAAGACCGCGTATCCTGAACCCACCTTTTTTATCGGGAATAGCAGTTGCCGTATCAGAGGCATTATAAACTTTTACTATCGCAGCCGCATCAGCTGGCCCTACCTTGCCTTCGATCTCTCCGGAATTCCTGTCGCAGAATGGCTTAAGCACAGGGCGGAGATAGTATTTTCCATTGATCTCAATAATAGACCGGCTCACATCAAAATCAAGCCATACCTGTTGAACATTACCGCTTCTCTGAAAATGTTCGTCGTGCAACTTTATATAAATGTAATTGTTGATTCCCGGCATCAGATTCACCGGATAGGAAACACTGTCTTTTACCACTGTAACCGAACCCACTGAGATCCTGATCTTCCTGGCTTTGCCATTGATATTGCCCTGGGCAAGCAATGTATCTACTCCGTTTCTCAACCTAAGCAGATCATAAGTGCCGGGATCTATTTTCAAGGTATCCCACTGGCCATAGCTGTCCTGCCCGCGGTGATCATCGTCAGCGTCCATATCACTGTTGCCATAGAAATCATCGTTCTTATGATCGGAAGTGTCCAGTTTCACTTCCACTGCCGTGATCTGCACAAGTACATTGTCAAAATCTGCAGGATGGTCGGTGAGAAAAACAGCGAGTTGCTGGTCAGAAACCGAGGCACTCATTTCCGATTTTGAACAGGAATAAAAAACTAAAGCGGCTACCGAACTCATCAGGGAAAAAAACAAGATCCGGATACTTTTACGATTTGTCATAGTGTAGGTAATTTGGTTATTGATTGAGGGGTACACAACAAAAAGATACCAGGTGTCCTTTCTTAGTTGGGATAAAAAGATGTAATTGGTTCCAATTAACCCTCTTTTAACTTTTACTATGCAGCATTGAAAAAAATTTCTAACTTACTTAGTACCTTATTTACTTCCCCAATTCTTCTGTGCTCACCCAACCGTCTAAATCATACTGTCATCTATGGCAGAAAGCGAACATTTACAATTGGACAACCTGGAGCAACTGATAGGGGATTGCATGTCCGGCCGGCGCCCAGCGCAGAACCGGATCTATGAGATATTTGCCCCCAGGATGTTGCCCGTATGCCTGCGTTACGCTAACGACAGGGAAGAAGCAGAAGAGATCCTTCAGGAGGGATTCATCAAGGTGTTCACCCATATTTTACAATTCAGAAGAGAAGGTTCATTCGAGGGCTGGGTTCGCAGGATCATTGTGAATGCTGCCTTGCAACGTTACCGGGAGAAAGCCAGGATGTTTCCGGTGGTCTCCCTGCAGGAAGAATTGGTTGTAAAAGCCTCAGGCAATGAAGCTTATGCAAATATTGGCTATAAAGACCTTTTAGAACTGGTGCAGAAACTGCCGCCAGCCTACAGGCTCGTTTTTAATCTGTATGTTTTTGAAGGCATGAAACACAAAGAGATCGCCGAAGCACTGAAAATTTCAGAAGGCACGTCAAAATCCAATTTGTATGACGCCAGGTTAATTCTTCAAAGAGAGATCATGAAACTGGATCAGGTAAACACACAAAAACTGGCCTGCCTATGAACGGAGATTTACACCACATTGATGATCTGTTCAAATCAGGCCTCGAAGGGAAAGAAGAAAACCCTACGCCGGCTGTATGGGAGCATATTGAAAAAGAACTTGACAAGAAAGATTCAAGGCCTAAATTCTTCCTTTGGTGGAACTCAAGGAAGATTGCAGCCGCATTACTCATCATATTAGGAAGTGCAGGGCTATTTGCAGGAGGATATTATTTGAGGGGCGTGAAGATGCACAACAAAGAGTCAAATTTAAAACCCG
The DNA here is from genome assembly GCA_024640385.1 of Sphingobacteriales bacterium. Lineage (GTDB taxonomy): Bacteria > Bacteroidota > Bacteroidia > Chitinophagales > Chitinophagaceae > Pollutibacter. Next base: position 5,814 of record JAHEFC010000029.1, on the reverse strand, counting down.
CCGAAAACAGGTCCCGGTCTTCCATATCCACTGTACCAGCTGCACCAGGTACAATTTCTGGCCAGGAAGGCCATAACAGGCCAAACACTGCTGATATCGCTGCATCAAAACCTGATGAAGCGACTGATATAGTTGCATCAAAACCCGGTGAAGCAACTGGAATAGATGAACAGCAAGATCATTTGACAAAAGCTGCAGACCAGTCTGTCAGCGAAAAAACAACACTGAAGCCCGGGTCAACACGCGATAAAATCAAAGACCCAGAGGTTAAAAAAGAGGATACAGGTAAAGGCAGCGACATTACAACCGTTTCAGGAAATTCTTCCAGATCAAAATCAACCGGGACAGGATCTAAAACTGAAGGTCCCGTATCCTCTACTCCTTTAAAAACAAACACATCGGTTGCTGATAGTAAAAAGAATTCTCCGGCCACTGATATGTCAGTTGACAATCTCCCTCCAGGCAATATCGAAACTGCAAAGTCATGGAGTGCTGCAGATATCACTAATATAGCTGCTTCCCGTGAATTGCCCGGTGCTGAGAAGCGGATACCAGTTTCGCAGCAGTCTGGCCTGTCCGGCAATAAAAACGCGGTATCCAGTCCCTCTGCCATCCCAGTACTGAATAAACGTACTGCATCGGTAGATCTTCCGCGGTTTGCTTTAACACCGGTGATGTCCTGGCAATTTGGATCCAACAGAATAGTAGCGAATAATAGCTATCCTGATGCCGGAAAAGTAAAATCCGAGATCGATAGAACCGAATCACAGCCTTCAAGGATCGGTGGCGGACTACTGGCCGACCTCAGGATCGCGAAGAATATAACTGTGCAATCCGGATTGATATTCACCAGCAGGCAGATACAGATCGAACCTAAATACATCAAAGCAGAAAAAAACCCTGACGGGAAAGTGCGTTATAAATTTGACTGCTCCGCCGGCACATATTACCTCAAGAAATCAACCTATGCCAGGCCAGGTGATACAGCACTGACAAAATACTCTACTAACGATCTGAATTATATCAATATTCCGTTGTCGTTCAGTTATCATTTCGGGGGGAAAAAATTCCACTTGTTTGCCACAGCTGGTGCCGGCCTGAATATTCTGACCGACCAATACCTGGAAACCGGTTTGCATAATTACAACTATGATGAGGAACAGTCGATTGCCACCAACCTGAAAAGCAATTATTTCAACGGAACAATCGGTGCGGGGATCGACTGGCGGGCGTTTAAGAAAATATCGTTCATATTCAGTCCCCAATACCAGTTTGGACTGACTCCCATGAATGAAAATATGCCTGTGAAAGCCTATCCCAGAACTTTCAACCTGCAAATGGGTATGCAGATTCGCCTTTAATGGGTAATTTGCATTATGCTGATCTCCAGGGCATCTGAGCGACATATCATAGACAAAGGCAAGTTTATTATCAGGCTTGTTTCACCGGGCAGGAAATTGCTCGACCCTGCCGACCCTTATGGGCTCGGACCCCTTGGCCGGATGGATCATTCAACGCTTGACCCCGGCATGATCATACCCATGCATCCCCACGTGAACGACGAGATCCTGAGCTATATGCGCAAAGGCCAGATGGTACATCGCGACAGCCATGGACACCTCGAGATGCTGTACGGTCATCATATGATGATGATGAATGCAGGCAGGGAATTCTATCACGAAGAAACCTGCCTGGACGATAACGAAGATGAAATAGAAGATAAGGTTGAAATGCTTCAGATCTTTTTCAGGCCAAAGGAAGATAACCTGGAGCCCAAGGTGCAGTTTCATACTTTTGAATTCTACCATAGTGTTGATGAATGGCGGATGATTGGCGGACCAGAAGACTCTGAGGCCCCGTTGAAGATCAGATCCCAGGCCTGGTTTTTCGATGCATATCTGAAAAACAGTTCCATTGAAACTCCCGAGCTGGAACAGGAAGGCCACGTGGGTTTTCTCTATGTGTTCGAAGGCTCAGTTAAGATCGAAGGCACGGAAGAAGTACTTAATAAAGGTGATAATGCTGTATTTCAGCATGAACAATACCTCCTGACCGCTGAGGAACCTACCGACCTTGTGTTTTTCATTCTCGATACGAAAAGCAAATATTCCCGGAACGGGATGTACGCTAAGTAGCAGGTGGCAGGTTACAGGTGGCAGGTTGCAGGTTGCAGGAAAAATTTATTGCAGCCTGCCACCTGCAACCTGCAACCCGCCACCTGCAACCTGAATTACATAGACGGCTTCCTTCCCAAACAGATTTCCCCTAAATTGGCCCTTCCTAATTTCTACATCATATGCAATTAAAACATCTGCTTTTTGCCGGCATTATCCCGCTTGCTATAGTTGGATCACGTATATCCAATAATGGCACTGAAATGACGACCGGCTATTTATTACGAACTGTTGCTGACACAACAAAAAAAGATACAGTTAAGTACACGGCTTTCAAAGACCTTCCCCTCAAACCTACCAGGAAGATCGAGTTTGCAACTAACGAAGGATCCTGGATGTCCGTAGACGTGCATCCCGATGGCAATTCAATAGCCTTCGACCTGATGGGAGATATTTATACCATTCCCATCACAGGGGGTGTGGCAACTCCTGTCACAAAAGGTATTGCCTTTGAAACTCATCCGCGTTTCAGTCCTGATGGCAACAAGATATTGTTCACTTCCGATCGGAGCGGGTCAGACAATATCTGGATCATAGACCGGGTCAAAGAAGATACTACGCAGCTCACCAAAGAAAGAGTGGATGATTTTCCTGCGGCCACCTGGACCCCGGATGGAGAATATATCGTTGCATCAAAAGGCAGACGCGCACCCAAGCTGGTGATGTATCATAAAGACGGTGGCGGAGGAAGCCCTCTGATCGAGCAACCCGTTAACCTAAAAACCATAGATCCTTTTGTTGATCCAAAAGGACGATACATATATTTCTCAATGAGGATGGGGTCTTGGAATTACAATGCCAGTCTTCCTCAATACCAGATAGGGATGTACGACCGCGATAATTCCCGAATGACCACACTTACTTCAAGATATGGCTCGGCATTCACTCCTACAATTTCCAAAGACGGTCAGTGGATGGTATACGGATCAAGGTATGAAGACAAGACCGGGCTGGTGATCCGGAACATGAAAACAGGAGAAGAAAAATGGCTGGCCTACCCAGTACAACGCGACGAGCAGGAATCCATAGCACCGATGGGTGTTCTTCCGGGAATGTCATTCACGCCAGACAGCAAATACATAGTAGCAAGCTATGGCGGCAAGATCTGGAAGATCAATGTGGCCGATGGCAAGTCGTCAGAGATCCCCTTCACTGTTAATCTTTCCCTGGAATTGGGGCCCCGCCTGGAATTCAAATACCCGATAAAGGATACATCCCATGCACTGGCAACCCAGATCCGTGATGCCTCGCCTTCACCTGATGGAAAACAACTGGCATTCACCGTTTTGAACCGTCTCTATGTGATGGATTATCCCAATGGCACACCCAGGCGAATCACAACAAATAATTTCACAGAAGCAAATCCAATGTGGAGTGCGGATGGAAAGCAACTTGCATTTGTGACCTGGGAAGACAGTAATGGCGGTGACATTTATAAAACGGTTTTTGGAGCGAAAGCACCAGTCACAACCAAACTAACTACCGAATCAGCATTTTATATCGATATCAGCTGGGCTCCAAACGACAGAATCGTATTCACCAGGGGAAGTGCAAGAATGTATAAAGAGTCCATCAGTCCTTTTCTTTCCGGTGCTGAAATGGAACTTTGCTGGATCCCTGCAGCGGGTGGCGCCGTTACTGTGATCGATAAAGCCACAGGACGTGGCAACCCCCATTTCTCGAAAGCCTTTCCAGACCGTATTTTCCTGAACGGGTCCGGCGGAAGCCTGATCTCCATGAAATGGGATGGCACCGACGAGAAAACACATGTAAAGATCACTGGCATTACAACATATGGATCAACCCCGGAAGAGGATGACATCATGGACAACAAACGGCCCGTGTATGCCAGAAATGCTCAGGCATTTATCAACAACTGTATGCTCCCGCAGTCGGCTGCCACTGAGCGTGAAATGCAGCTTCCTTCTTCAGCTTCCGTGATCACCATGGCGCCACAGGGCTTTAAGGCACTGGCACAGGTTAACAATGACATCTTTGTAGTTACTGTTCCGCAGACAGGAAAACCTGTAAATATTTCAGTGGCAGATCCCGCATCAAGTAACTACCCTTCGCGGAGGCTGACAGAGATCGGCGGTGAGTTCCCTTACTGGGAAGGCAATGGCCAGCGTGTACATTGGTCTATAGGTAATGGGCATTTTGTCTACGATCTGAAAAAAGCAGAAGCATTTGAAGATTCAGTGAAAGTTGCAAAGAAAGCGGAAGAAAAAAAGAAAGCAGATAGCCTGCTCTCAGCTAAAAAGCAATTGGATTCTGCGATGGCAAAAACAGATACCGGTACTAAGAAAGCGTTGGACTCAATGCAGGCAAAAAAACTATCTGATACAGCGAAGAAAGCAGAGGTAAAAGTTCCAAAATATGAACCTGAAGAATTCCAGGTCAAAGTATACTATCAGCGTGATATGCCAACAGGTACCATCCTGTTAAAGAACGCGCGCATCCTGACTATGAAGCAGGATGAAGTAATCGAAAGCGGAGATATACTTATCATCAACAACCGGATCAATGCAATTGGGAGATCCGGAACTTTAAATGCCCCTTCCAATACCAGGGTGATCGACTGTTCAGGCAAAACTATAATGCCGGGCTTTGTAGATATCCATTCGCATATGTGGCCCTACTGGGGCTTGCATAAAGGCCAGGCCTGGGTATATGCCGCTAATCTGGCCTATGGCGTTACCACTACCCGCGACCCTCAAACCGCCACTACTGATGTACTCACCTATGGCGATATGGTGGAAGCAGGTCAAATGATCGGGCCAAGGATCTACTCAACAGGGCCTGGTGTGGGATTCTGGATGTACAACCTGAAAGATCTTGATCAGACCAAACGTATTTTGAAGCAGTACAGTAAGTACTACAATACGAAAACGATCAAGATGTACCTTACGGGCAACAGGCAACACAGGCAGTGGATCATCATGGCTGCAAAAGAACAGAACCTGATGCCAACTACAGAAGGTGGTCTTGATTTCAAACTGAACATGACCAATTTGTTTGATGGATATCCCGGGCATGAACATGCACTTCCAATCTATCCTCTATTCAAAGATGTAACAAAAACCATCGGTGAAGCGAAAATGACGGTGACACCAACTTTGCTCGTTGCATACGGAGGTCCATGGGCAGAGAATTATTATTATGAAACTGAATCGCCCACCAACGATCCCAAGCTGAAGCATTTCACGCCGTATGAGGAACTGGCGCAAAAAAGCAGGAGAAGAAGTTCGGGTTGGTTCAGGCCGGAAGAACATGTATTTCAAAAGCATGCCGAAACCATGAACAGTATCGTAAAGAATGATGGACTTGTTGGCATTGGCAGCCATGGCCAGTTGCAGGGACTTGGCTATCATTGGGAACTCTGGTCAATGGCAAGTGGAGGCATGAGCAATATGGATGCATTGAAAGTGGCAACCATCAAAGGAGCAGAATCAATAGGGCTGGATAAAGACCTCGGCTCACTGGAAACAGGCAAGCTGGCTGACATCCTGATCCTTGACAAGAACCCGCTGGAAAATATCCGCAATTCGAATACGGTCAAATATGTGATCATGAATGGCCGTGTGTTTGAAGGAGATACGCTTAATGAGATCTATCCCGGCCAGAAAAAGTTAAAAAGGGA
>JAHEFC010000276.1:4900-5720 GCA_024640385.1 Sphingobacteriales bacterium | reverse complement strand
GCAGAGCATATACATGCACGGGTCGGGCATGCGGAAGGTCCGCAGGTCAATGATCCAAGGGCCCCGGAATGGGACTATATGGTCAAAAGGCATTTTGCATGGTGGGACAAGATCGTGGAGAGAAAAAAGAAAGAAGGTAAAAGGCTGACCATACTCACTGAGTTCGGACCACCCCATTATCTTCCTGCACTCCCCTATACCCAACAGCCTGTGGCCAACCAATGGGAGATCAATGTACATATGATGAAACTTTTAAGAACAAGATATAGCTGATGGATTTTTTAGGACGACTGCATCCCCTGCTTGTACATCTTCCTATCGGTATCCTGGTGATCGGGCTGATCCTGTACTGGTGGCAGCGTATGGATAAAACCAGGGATTTCGGTGCGGCCCTGGTGCCCATCTTCCTGATCGGCGCCGTTGCTGCCGTAGTTTCCTGCCTCACCGGCCTGATGCTGGCCAACCAGGGTGAATACGACGGAACCGCGATCAACCGTCATCGGAATACGGGCATCGCATTGGCCGTTGTATCCATATATTTCTGGTTCCTGTCGTCCAAACGGTCCTATGGCAACCTCAGCAATTATCTTTCCTATTCGATGATGATCTTACTGGTGGTGGCAGGACATTATGGAGCTTCGCTTACTCACGGTTCCGGGTTCCTCTTCGGCTCCTCTGAAAAAACTTATGTTATACAACCCATTGCGAATGTGCAAGAGGCTTTGGCTTACCAGGATGTGATCAACCCCATACTGATGCAGAAATGCACAGGATGTCATGGCCCTGATAAACAGAAAGGCAAACTCAGGCTGGACAGTGA
>JAHEFC010000276.1:0-4890 GCA_024640385.1 Sphingobacteriales bacterium | reverse complement strand
AGTGAAGAGCATATCAGGAAAGGCGGTAAGAATGGTGAAGTGATCAAGGGCAAGGAAGATGCAGAACTCCTCAACAGGATCCTGTTACCGCCGGACGATGAAGACCATATGCCGCCGAAAGAAAAAGGGCAACTGAGTAAAGACCAGGTGGCGCTGATCAAATGGTGGATCAATAACGGTGCAAATTTCAAAGCCAGGGTCAGAGAGATCCCGCAGGATGCTGCCATCAAAACATCGCTGGCTAAATTACAGGGCAGCCAGGCTGAAGAAGAAATTGAAGTAGTGGAACTTCCCAAAGTAGATGCTGCTCCGGGTGCGCTGATCGAGCAATTGAAACGTGCCGGTGTTGTGCTGGTGCCGCTTGGTTCCGGTTCAAACCTGCTCCATGTGAACCTGATCAACATTACTGGATCCAGTCCCGCAACCTGGGATGCATTGGGCAAATTAAAAGCCCAGGCCTGGGACCTCAAAGCAGATCAGAAACTGGTGGACAATAAAGCCATGGTAGCCATCGGCGAATTGAAAAACCTGAGAAGGCTCAGTCTTTCCGGAGCCAGTATCAATGATAGTGCGCTGATCTATATCAAAGGGTTGAATGAGCTTGAGTTTTTGAATCTGGCCCGCACGGCGGTAACGGCTGAAGGCCTCGCACAACTCTCTTCCCTCAAAAAATTGAGATCGCTGTATTTATTCGAAACCAGTATTGATTCATCAAAGATCGCCGGCGTTAAAACCAAACTTCCAGGGGTGAATGTTGAAGGAGGGAAATATGTTGTGCCTATTCTTGTAAGTGATACCACAAGGGTTAAGTAGAGAGTCAGAGAGTAAGAACGGCAGAGAGTCATAATTCTTTCTTTCTGTCTCTCCGCCTCTCTACCTCTCCTATATAAGTCTCACCAGTTCTTTTTCCGCTTTTTCCAGCTCACTCAAAAGCCGAACCTGGTTGCGGGCCCGGAACAGGTTGTGGTTCTCGTACCTCGCTCCGTAATAAATATCATTGTTGAGGTGATCGGTATAAAACCTGAGGGCCTGCATATAGATCATGAATTTGCCGGAATACACAAACGATGATCTTTCTTTCTCAGATAAATGCTTTCCCATTTCATCATTGTATCCCTGCAAAATGGCCTTGAAGAAATCCCTGCGGATGCAGATGCTGTCCAGGTCTTGTTCCTCTTCATTGGCCGGAGACACATAGGTTCTGATCATGTCACCAAGATCGCTGATGAAATATCCCGGCATCACGGTATCAAGGTCTATCACACAGACTCCTTTATTATCTGCCGAAAAAAGCACATTGTTGATCTTGGTATCGTGATGGGTTACTCTTTTTTTGAAATATGGATCGCTTTGTATGTATTTATACCGTTCAACAATATTGTTCCGCTCCAGTAAAAAACCAGCCACCTCTTTAGTGACCTCTATCCTGGCCTCATCCCCTTCCCGCAGGGCCCTTTCAAACTGTTCATACCGGAAACCAAGGTCGTGAAAACCCGGAATGGTATACCGCAGCATATCGGTTCGCAATTCTGCCAGAACAGCGGTGAATTTCCCAAACTGTTTTGCAGCTTCATAGGCCTGGTCTGGCTTCTCACAAATGTCTAGTGTATGGGTGCCGGGAATGAAACCGAATAACCGGTAGTATTGACCGTCTTCCATTACATAATCATTGCCCTGCTTATCTGCGATGGGATTGGTAAACGTGTATTCAGGATGACTGGCAGACAGGAAGGTCCCTATGATCCTGATATTGTGTGCAATATCTTCCGGCTTTTTGAAAACCTGGTGATTCACTTTTTGCAGGATATAGGCCGGCTCGTTGTTTTTCTTTACAATATATGTGGCATGGATCAGGCCGCTGCCGAATTGTTCCGGACGGTACAATAAAGGATCCAAACCAAACGAATGAAGGATATACTCAAAATTCGGCATCAGTAAAGCATTCTTACTTTGATCGTTTCCTTTACACCTTTTAAAAGCTGGAAAGCATTGGCTGATATTTTCTTGTCCACATCCAGTACCACATAGCCAATGTCTTCATTGGTTTTAAGATACTGTGCCAGAATATTGATGTTCTTGCTGGATAAACTGTTGTTGATGGACGACAGAACGCCGGGTACATTTTTATGAATATGCAGGATCCTGTGGGTTCCTTCCTGTGGCGGCAAGGCCAGTTCGGGTATGGAATGGGATCCTGTGCTGATGCCCATTTCCAGGTAGCTGAATAATTTATGGCTAACGTCAACACCAATATTCTGTTGTGCCTCCTCCGTTGACCCGCCGATATGCGGCGTGAGCAGCACGTTGGGAAGTCCCTGCAAAGCCGTAGTGAATTTGTCGCCATTCTTCTCTGGCTCCCAGGGGAACACGTCTATGCCGGCACCACTTAAATGACCTGATTCAATAGATTTTGCAAGTGCGTCAATATCAACCACTTCACCCCTTGCATAGTTCAGCAGTATCGAGCCTTTCTTAAAGTTTTTTAAGAGGTTCCTGTTGATAAGGTTCTTAGTCTGAGGCGTTTCCGGAACATGGAGTGATATGATGTCCGAGTTGCTGACCAGCTCTTTCAGTGATTTACAGGCCTCTGCATTTCCCAATGGAAGCTTTGTGACCACATCATAAAATTTCACACGCATACCCATGGATTCAGCCAGTATGCTCACCTGGGTTCCGATATTTCCATAACCGATCAGGCCCAGTGTTTTACCCCTGAGTTCATAACTTCCTTTTGCTTCTTTCTGCCATATGCCTTCATGTGCAAACCTGTTCTTGTCAGGTATCCTCCTGATCAGCATGATGGATGCACCGATCACGAGTTCAGCCACAGACCTGGTATTGCTATACGGTGCGTTGAAAACAACAACCCCCTGTTGAGTGGCAGCTTTCAGGTCAACCTGGTTCACGCCAATGCAAAAACAACCTATGGCCTGAAGTTTGCTTGCATGGTCAAGCACACGCCGGGTGACCTGTGTTTTTGAACGAATGCCGAGCAGGTGGACATTCCTGATCTCTTCGATCAGTTGATCTTCACTCAATGCTCCGCCAAGTTTTCTGACGTTGGCATAACCCGCATCTTTGAATTGTTTGACTGCAGTGTCACTGATATTTTCGAGGAAGAGTATGTTGATCTTCTCCTTTGGGTAACTGGTGGGTTTGGAGTCAGACATAAAATTGTGTTACAATAATTTGCAGCGAAAATAATAGTTTCTAATTTAGCGTTAATATAATCCAGGTACGCATGATGAAAAACCTTCTCATATCCTCCCTTATTATCCTTTTATTGGTCGGGTGCTTTGCCACCTCGGACAAAAGGATCGTTGAGAATGCCAAAAAGAGCACTGTACCTGAAGGAGTTGGAGCAGCCTCTACATTATCCAAAGCCGAATTTGACAAATATTACAAGGTTTCGCAGTCGTTTTACGACCTCTATCTCAAACCCAGCGGTTTCAATGGCGCCATGCTGGTAGCCAAACATGGGCAGGTGGTTTTTGAGAAATATTCAGGTTTCAAGACTTTCGAGAACAAAGACAGCCTGGACATGAACACCCCTTTCCATCTTGCCTCGGTCTCTAAAACCTTCACGGGAATGGCTGTTTGTAAGTTGTGGGAAGATGGGAAACTGAATATAGACGACGAGGTTTCCAAATACCTGGATGGTTTCAATTACCCGGGTGTGACCATTAAGACGCTTTTGAATCATCGCAGCGGACTGCCCAACTATGTGCATGTGATGGAAGAAAAAGGCTGGGACGGTCAACATGGGGTGACCAACCAGGATGTATTGAATTTCCTGATACAAAATAAGAGCAGGCTCAGCGTTGGCAGGCCAGACAGGAGCTTTACCTATTGCAACACCAATTATGCCCTGCTTGCCCTGATCATAGAAAAGGTCAGTGGTGTGAGATATAATGAGTTCCTGAAGAAAACTTTCTTCGAACCTATTGGCATGACCAACACATTTGTATTCTCGCCAGAGATGCAGGAAACTGTGCTTCCCTCATACGACTGGAGAAATCACAAAGAACCTTTTACTTACCTCGATATCGTATACGGTGACAAGAATATTTATAGTACAGCCCGCGACCTCCTTAAATGGGATATTGCTTTGAGCTCGGGTAATTTATTCAAACCGGAGACGCTGGCCGCGGCTTATTCGGGTTATAGTTTTGAGAAGAAAGGCGTCAAGAATTATGGGCTGGGCTGGAGATTATATCTCTACCCAGACAACAGGAAGATCATCTATCATAATGGATGGTGGCATGGCAACAATACCGTTTTCACCAGGCTGGTAGACGATTCCGCTACGGTGATCATCCTCGGGAATAAATACAACAGGCGCATTTACGACGCCAAAAAGCTGTTTACAGCATTCGGGAACTACGACGGAAATATTGCTGCAGATGAATAAGCTGCGAAGTAAAAATTGATAAGTAAAAATTAAAAAATAGATTTTTTACTTTTTACTTTTTAATTTTTACTTATCATGAAGCTCTTCTCCGCCGACCAGATCCGCGCATGGGACAGGTACACCATTGAACACGAGCCCGTGCTGTCCATTGAATTAATGGAAAGAGCTGCGGCAGCCTGCACTGAATATATACATCTTCATTTTCCATCTTCCCCTTTCGTTGTTTTTGCCGGTTCCGGTAATAATGGTGGTGATGGACTTGCAATAGCCCGTTTGCTGGCGCAGAGGGGCCATAATGTGTTGGTGTTTCAACTTTCCGGCATTCCATTATCGGAGGACTGCAGCACAAACCTGGGCAGGCTGAAGACTGCCGGCATATCTTATCAAAGCATCAGCGACGCCGCTGATATCCCCCCTCCTCCCGCCGCCAATGCGGTTGTAATTGATGCCTTATTAGGTACAGGTCAAAACCGTCCCTT
>JAHEFC010000028.1 GCA_024640385.1 Sphingobacteriales bacterium | reverse complement strand
GTTCCGGCATCTGGCCATTGAAATTGATCTGTAATTCTTGGGTGCCTTTTTTGAGATCAAGCCGTAGCTTTTGAAGGACCTGTTCCGGCGTATGATTGGTTTTTCTGATGCTTGTTCTTAATTCGATATGTATTGTGGTGTCCTCACTGGCCTGGCAACAAATTTTCATCGCCGGGATGGGCCCGGGAACGAGTGGCAGCATCTGGGCTACGGAATGAGTAAGTGGCATAAACTCATCCGTTTTTTCAAATCCTTTAAAATGGCAGGTGCTTGATGCTGTAAGTTCAGCTTCCGCACATAGATTGTTATTATGCTTTGCTTCAACTCCGGGGATAAACACACCGTTTCTCACCAGCAGTTGCTGAAGTTCAGGGATCAATCCGTTGTTCAACAGTCCACGGGGATCTGTATTTGCTGAGTGGCAAAGACTGGCAGCTGTTCCAACCGCCTGGCCAACCAGTCCGCCGGTGGCCATGACCCTTGTTGAGCCAAACGCAACATGGGATGCGCTGATGATGCGGCCGGCAAGAAACAAGTTGTTGATGTTTCGGCTATACATACATCGGTAGGGGATCTGGTAGATTCCCTTGCTATGCCATTGATTGCATCCGGGTTTCTCGCTGAACACACCGTCTGCCGGATGGAGGTCAATGCTCCAGCCTCCGTATGCCACCGCATCGGGGTGCTGTCTTTGCTCTACGATATCCTGCTGGATCAGCATATAGTCGCCTTCAAATCTCCTGCTCTCTCTTTTACCTGGAATAGTTCCCACCCATTCGAGTGTGAGATTCGCTGCTTCCGGAAATTCCCCTGAGTTCTTGATATGGTCCCATACGCCATACACTACCTTCCACAATTCCCATTTTATAGATTCGGTATCCAACACAGTGTCTAGTCTGCCGCCATATTCGATCCACCAGAGCCTGCAACCAAAGTCCTTTGCATTGAAGGTTTTGTAACGGGGGATGCTCGCAATATCTTTGAGTGCGAAGGCCGGCGCTTTATATTGAACAGGATGTCCAACGTCTTTTGAGTAGAAATAGATCGAATGTCCCAGCAATTCACCGTACTCTTTTGAAGGGGCAAATTTTTCATTGAATTCGGATGACGGCTCTGCGCCCATTCTGAATGCTGCGCCTGCCAGGAATCCCACTACACCATCACCCGAGGCATCTACAAAAAGCGGAGCATGCACCCGATACATGGTCTGGTTCTGGCTGCAGAAAGCACTGATCGATTCAATGCTTTCATCATCGCGTTTGCTGACTTCAAATACAGCAGTATTCAGAAGTAAGGTGATCCTGGTTTCCTGGAAGACCTTTTCAAGCAGTATGGTATCGAATATCACCGGGTTGCCTTCTGGATTTCTGTACAGGTTTTCCACCAGGATCTCTTCCATGATACCTCCTTCCCGTGCCCAGCGATTGTTATTGCCCATGTGGGAAGTGGCTCCCAGGATCCAGAGCCTTACTTCACTCGATGCGTTCCCGCCCAGTACGGGCCTATCGTGCACCAACGTCACCTTTAGACCCAGGCGCGCGGCTGCAATGGCTGCGCAGACGCCAGCCATGCCTCCGCCTACTACGGCGAGATCAGCGTGGTGTACAATTTGTCTGAACTGTCTTTCAGGAATACCCTTCTCAATGATCATGTAAAATAGCGTTGATTCCGGTAAAGAAATTGTCAGGCGAAAACAGCCACATACTTCCCGTTTGAATGTATTGAACAATTAGACAATTCGCCACATTTTCGGTATCATCGTGTTCGTAATTTCTATCGCAATCATTTGCACGAACGTTTGCGATAGATAGAAAAAGTATTTACCCATGCCAAGAGCCAGGTGTCCTAAATGTAACAAGACCGAGAGGGTGCTGAAATCGGGGATCATACGCGGCAAGCAGCGGTTTTATTGTAAAGACTGCAACTACCATTTTACACTGGTTCACAATACGCGTAAGTCCAGATCGCATCCGGACACGCACGACAGGCCTACATCACTAAAGGATATTGCAAAAGCTGCGGGCGTATCAATTACAACTGTTTCCAGGGCATTGAATAATCACCCCGACATCAGTGAAGTCACACGGCATGAGATCAGGAAACTGGCAGACCTGATGAACTACCAGCCGAATATTATTGCGCAAAGCCTGGTCAACAGGTCAACCAATACGCTGGGCGTTATCATTCCCAACCTGGAAACCACATTTTTTTCTTCCATGCTGAGCGGCATACAACATGTGGCTGCACAGTCGGGATACCGGGTGGTGATCTGCCAGTCAGACGAATCCCATCTTTCAGAAATATCGAACCTGCAGGCGCTCATGAACAATATGATCGATGGGTTACTGATCTGCCATACATTGGAGACCTCCACATTTGATCACGTCAGGATGCAGTTGAACAGGAATATTCCGATCGTTCAATTTTACAGGGTTTCGGAAGAGTTAGAAATTTCAAAAATACTGGCGGATGACGAGCATGGGGCTTTTGACGTGACGGTGAACCTGGTGAGGTCGGGTTGTAAACGCATCGCTGTTTTATTGGGACCCAAGTATTTGCCGATCACCGGTAAAAGGGAAGCGGGCTATCTGAAAGTGCTTAAGAAATGGAAAATAAAACCGGATCCCAGGCTGATCAGATATGTGAACTTCAGTAATGAATCCGTAATGGCTGCGGTAGAGGAGTGGCTTAACTTGAAACCAGGCATCGACGCTATTTTTTCTATATCAGACAAGAGTGCCGTGCAGATCATCAGGCATCTAAAAAGCAGGGGGATAAAAATTCCGCAAGCCATCAGTGTGGCTGGTTTTGGAAATGAATATACCGGTGAGATCGTAGAGCCCAAGCTCACCACATTTGATGTGAAAACAAAAGAGATCGGAGAGACCGCCGCGAGAATGCTGCTCGAGCAGATCATTTCAAAAGACAACACTCCCAAAACTATACTGATAAAGGGGGAATTCATTCAAAGGGAGTCGACCAGGAAACCGAGTGGACTTTTTTAGCCTCCTAAACTATTTTTTGGAGTTTGAAACGAATTAACCGTGTTTTAATAACCTGGTTAATTTTACTTTTGAAAAGATTGCCTGTAATCTTTAGGAGATTTACCTGTAATTTTTTTAAATATCCTTGAAAAATAGAAGGAATCTTCATAGCCCAGCTTCCCGGCAACTTCATTGACCCTTAGATCCGTCTGACTCAATAACTGACAGGCATAATGAATTTTTAATTTATTAAAGTATTCAATAGGGGAAACATTGGTGGTTTTTTTGAAAATAGATGTGTAATGAGAGCTTGAATAATTCATTTGTGCGGCGAGTTCCTGTATCGACAACAATTTGTCGATGTTCGATTTCATAAAGGCGATAGATTCTGCGATCGGGTTTTCTTTGCGGACAAATTGTGTGGTATTCTGTGGGCAGAGGAAGAAAGTGAGAAATCGGTAGAGACTTAGGTTTGCATACGCTAGTTTTTCTTTTGTAAATCCCGATTCTAGCGTATAATAAATGTCAGCCCATTGCTCAATCATTTTTTTGTCATACATAAGATCAGTGGGTTCAATGAAGTTTTCAGTATTCAGCCACTTGTTCAACGACTTTACCATATTCCCGCTGAAATGTATCCAGTAAATACTCCATGGATCTCGAATATCTGCCTGGTATATATGGAATTTACCGGGCGGCAGGATGAAAAATTGATTTGCTTTCAGGAAATAGCTGCCTTTCTCTGTTTGATAATAGCCTTTTCCTTCAACACAATAAATTAAAATATTGTCTGCACAACCGTAAGGACGTTCGCGATAGTGATATTTTGCCTTTGGGAAGTATCCAATATGTGTAATGAACAGGCTATTTAAAAACTCCTGTCGTCTGAGTTGTTTAACCATTACTTCCCTGGGGATGTTGATCTGTAATTCGCCCAGAAAACCATCTTTTACTTTTAATGAACGCATTGCTATTGGTTTGCGGGAATGCAGTAACTAATTGATAGCGGTTATAATAGCACCGTGACAATGGCACTGGCCTCTCGTAAGTTATATCTTTTTTATTTTGATAGGAATAGAATTTATTTCCAATAGCCAAATTGAAAGGAATGATCTTAAGATCATTGAACGGCATCCCATAGTGTATTAGTTACATTATCTGCGACCATCGGATAGTCCATGTTTTTCATTTTAAAATCTAGATAGGACGTAGGGAGTCGGATTACATTTAGTGGTGGTATGTTTGCCTTTTTCATGTGCCGGGGCACTTAATAAGTAATGATCGGGTGAAGATCAGACAGGTGATTGTTGTGAAGAAGAACTTTGAAAATCACGCTGCAGATTTTAACGGCAAATATGATAAGTACTTGTTGTTGGCGATCCCACAAAGCGAACGGGATATCAATACTGGGCTGGAACAGAACCCGGGGTACTAATTCGAAAGTGATTCCAGGTTGAGTGACTATTTATATGAGGCTATTGGTTAATTTCAATAAATGAGAACAAGTGAAAACTGGTCTAAAGTGGAGTATTTTAATTAGAAGGAAAAATGAGATGAGTACATGAAAAAATTGACTTTTTTGTGGATATGGTGTCTAACTTTTGTTTCTTCATTGACAGGAGAAGCCCAGGAAATAGAAGCATTGCGATCAAAGTTCTCAAAAATAGGTTTCTTGTACGAAAAGGTATCGGGAATAGGATATGAAAAAGGATGTACCCGCCGCGATCCAAGTGATATAATTAAGGTTAATGGCATCTGCTATGTTTATTATACAAAGATATATGGACGCGCACCCGGTTATTGGGGTTCTGTCTGGTACGCCACATCAACGGATAATGGTTACAACTGGAAAGAGCAAGGTGAGATTTTGGGACTTGGAAAGAAAGGTATGTTTGACTCGCAGGCCACTTTTACACCAAATATTTTTTCCAGCGGTGGGAAATACTATTTGTATTACACCGGTGTAAAGCCTACTCCGGGCAATGCCAAAGGTGAGTTTGAGAATAACAATACAATAGATATAACAGCTATTGGCGTGGCAGTATCTGATTCTCCGGGTGGTCCTTTCAAAAGGGTAAGTGAAGAGCCGATTCTAAAGGTCAGTGTTGAACCTGAGAAATTTGACAGCTACCGTGTGGATGACGCTGCATTGCTTTACAGGAATGGCTTGTACTGGCTTTATTATAAGGGCAGAAGCAGGGTGAATCAATCAGAGGGGCCCGCCCATACTCAAATGGGTGTGGCTTTTTCAAAGGATCCCGAAGGGCCGTTCATTAAATATAGCCGGCCCATCCTGCCCCAGAGCCATGAAGTAATGATCTGGCAGGAAGGCAATGGTATCGGTGCACTGGCATCTTTAAGCGGTACCTTGGAGTATGCTCCAGACGGAATTGATTTTACAGGTAATAAATTGTCAGTAAAAGTTAAGGAATTTCCCAGAGCACCTGGTGCGTACCGTGGTGATCTAAATAAAGTTACAAACTCGGGTGAAGGCCTCAAATGGGGCATCTCTATGGTTATTAACGGAGACGAATGCTATCTCACGATGTATAGTTTGTTATTTAAGTAAGGTTAAGGGAGATAAGTGCATGAAAATTTATTCAACTATGGGTTCATTTTGTAAAAAGCAGTTTAAGTTGTTTATACTGCTTGTGTGTCTTTGCCCAACAATTAATGTTATCCAGGCTCAGATCCCGCTTCCAAAAGTTCAGCAGCTTGCCTGGCAGGAGGCTGAACTGGG
Organism: Sphingobacteriales bacterium; assembly: GCA_024640385.1. GTDB lineage: Bacteria > Bacteroidota > Bacteroidia > Chitinophagales > Chitinophagaceae > Pollutibacter. The sequence continues at coordinate 10,802 of JAHEFC010000028.1, read as the reverse complement.
GGTTCTTATTTCTTACGATTTGCACGTGTTTGACGGGAAGAGATATGATCAACCTTTTAACCGGATAAACCCGATTGAAGACTATAACATATTCGATCCGAAGCAACTTGATACAGACCAGTGGATACGGTCAGTCAAAGCAGGTGGATTTACATTTGCCGTCCTGACCGTAACGCATGAAACCGGTTTTGCCCTTTATCAGAGCGATGTGAATCCATATTCCCTGAAAGCTGTTAAATGGAAAGACGGGAAAGGCGATATTCTTAGGGATTTTGTTAATTCCTGCGAGAAATATGGTATCAAGCCTGCCATTTATATCGGTATAAGATGGAATTCCTATATGGGGATCCATGATTTTGTTACACAGGGAAATACTCAATTTTCTAAGAATAGGCAGACCTATTATAACAGGTACTGTGAAAGAATGACTACAGAGCTGCTGACCAGGTATGGGAAGTTTTTCTTTATCTGGTTCGATGGAGGCGCTCACGGGCCGGAACAGGGAGGGCCTGATATTTTGCCGATCGTTGAAAAATACCAGCCCCAGGCTGTCTTTTATCATAATCTTCAACGTGCAGATGTACGTTGGGGAGGTTCAGAGTCAGGTACTGTACCATACCCGTGTTGGGGAACCTTTGATTATCCTTCCTGGTTTCAATATAGCGGGGCCAAGGATAATTTTAAACCCATTAAATACGGAAGTGAGAACGGACAGTATTATATGCCCGCTATGGCAGATGCGCCCTTGAGGGGATACAAGGGACGGCATGAATGGTTTTGGGAGCCGGGCGATGAGCCATATATTTATCCCGTTGAGAAACTGGTGGATATGTATTATGGGTCTGTGGGTCGTAATGCTACATTGATTTTGGGATTGACCCCTGATCCTGAGGGGTTGATTCCGCAACAGGATGCTGATACATTGCAGGCTTTCGGCAAGGCTATCAGGGACCGTTTCAGTAATCCAATTGCTGAATCTAAAGGCGAGGGTAAAGAAATTCTAATGGCTCTGCCCAAGAGTAAAACATTTGATCAGGTAGTTATTGCTGAGGAAATTGAGAAAGGGCAAAGGATACGTGAATTTAGCCTGCAAGTGTACAAAAAGCGGAACTGGCAAACTATCATTACTGGTACGTCTGTTGGTCATAAGTATATCGCCCGTTTACCTGAACCGGTTTCAGGTGAAAAGGTGAGGCTGATCATTTCGAAATCAATAGGCCAGCCTTACATTTCAAAATGTGCATTATACTAATTAATACAGGCATTCCCGGAATACCTTTCTCAGGGGCAACGATGTTGCCCTAAAAATGGATTAGCAGATTTGTTAATAACGCATGATGTAAAAAATGAAAAGTAGACGTGATTTTGTAAAGAATCTGGGTGCAGGTGCCTTGTTTTCAGCAATTCCGTTGATGGCTGCTGGACATAAAAGTGATGCGTCTTTTGCAGACAGGTGGTCTTTTGTAGGTGTTGCCATTCAGGAGAAAGGATATCACATTTGGTGTACTTCACCAATTATAGATGATAAAGGCAAGATCCATTTATTCGTTTCGCGTTGGCCCAGGGAATTTGGTGTTGACCCGGGTTGGCGTTCTCACTCGGAGATCGCCCATTATGTTGGAGACAGGCCTGAAGGCCCTTTTCAATTTTCTGACATTGCTCTTCAGGGTACCGGCAAAAATACATGGGATAGGTATGGTATGCACAATCCTGCTATTCATAAAGTAGAAGATCAATACGTATTGTTGTATATCGCAAATGATGACTATCACCAACCGCCTCATCCCGCAAACCAGAATATCGGGATGGCAGTTTCTAAAAGCCTGGACGGACCGTGGAAAAAAATAAATGGGGATGGAAAAATACTTACGCCGCCATCAAGCCCCGGTTATTGGAACTACAAAGCCAAGAACGGGGTGGTCAACCCGGCATTGTTGCCCTATAGAGGTGGATTCCTTTTATATTTTAAATCAGAGAATGCAAAAATGGGCATTGCTATTGCGGAGAAAATTACCGGCCCTTACGTTCAATTTCCTGCCCCTGTGACAGCTAATGAAAAACGTATTGAAGATGGATATGCATTCATGTACAATGATCAGGTATGCATGCTGACAACCGATAATGACGGCATTCTGAAAAAAGGAGGTGGGCTGTTGTGGAGGTCGGAAGACGGGATCCATTTCAATTCTTATGAGGCGGGATTTAAACTGATCGATGAATATATTACTGACATATCCTTACTAAAGCCTAAATGGTTTTACGGGTCAAAAGACAGGATGAAGTTTGAACGTCCGCAAGTCTTAATGTCGCAAGGGAAGCCCGCATGGTTATATGTTGCATCCGGATGCAATATTTATGGTGGGGATTCAACAGTAAGTTATGTACTTAAATTTAATAACGAATCTTAATTCTGATGGGTAAAACGTTTGGGTATTTTTCTGTGTTCATCATATGCTTAGTTAGTATTCATGAAAGCATCGCTCAAGACAATAAGGTTCGAATAGCATGCATAGGAAACAGCATCACCTTTGGGGCCAGGGTGCAGAACCCCCAGTTAGAATCATACCCGGCTGTGTTATCTTCTATGTTAAACGTGGGCGGGTATACCGGATATGAGGTTAAGAATTTTGGTATAGGAGGCGCTACGGTACTCAGGTTTGGAACGCCGAATATTTGGAAGACCTTGGATTCATTAAAATTGTCCCAGCCTGATATTGTGGTTATTGAAGTTGGAACAAACGAAACGGTAAGTGCACCCCGTTATAATTGGGAACATATTGGGGACTTTGAAAAAGATTATTCAGATTATCTTGCCTCGATAAAAAAAATCAATCCGAATTGTATTTTCATATTGTGTAGCCCTTTGGATATGGTCATCACTACAGATGGGTTGTCGCCCGAAAGAAAGAATGATCTGTCTCTGAGGAGGCCCCGGATCTGGGAGCTTCGTAAAAAGATCAGAAATATCGCGAAGGCAGAGGGCGCTTATTTTCTGGACCTTACGAAGCCATTTAAAGGGCGATCCAATTTAATGACAGCCAGTGACGGCGTGCATCCCAATAAAGATGGATATAATTATATGGCGAAGTTGGTATTTGATTGTATGGTGAAAAAGGGAGTGGTAGTAAAGTAAGTTGAAACACGTATTTTCACAATAGTTTGATATGAAATTGCTTAGTAATAAAATTATATTTCTGACGGGTGGTTCCAGAGGCATTGGCTATGAATGTGCAAAGGCATATGCTAGCCAGGGAGGAAAGGTTATTGTAGCGTCCCTGGATAAGAAGGATATCGATGTAGTTATTGAAGAGCTGGGCTCAGATCATTTTGGAATAGTTTGCGATGTTTCTTCAGGGGAGTCCGTAAGGAACGCATTTGAAACAGCGGTGCAAAAATATGGCCGTATCGACGTAATCCATAATAATGCTGGTATTGCAGATCCTTCCTGCCAGTTACATGAAACTACAGAGGAGCAGTGGGATAAATTGATGAATGTGAATGTCAAGGGGATCTATTATACAGCAAAGTTTGGTTTTGAGTACTTAAAGCAGTCGAATGGATGTATTTTAAATACGAGTAGTATTGTTGGAGAAATAGGCCAGGAACTTCACGCTGCCTATACTGGCACTAAGGGTGCCATAAATGCATTAACTAAATCTATGGCGCTTGACTACGCGAAGTATAACATCCGTGTCAATGCGATTTCACCCTCCGCGGTATGGACACCCATGCTGGAAAAATGGAATAGAGAACAGCCCAATGGAACAAGGGAAAACATGGCATTATATCTGAATGCCATTCATCCTATCGGATATTGTCCTCAAGGTGATGTAGTGGCGGATGTTTGTACTTTTTTAATTTCTGACATGGCAAGATTTATCACCGGTTGCATAATGCCGGTAACCGGAGGAGCCGAGCTGGGATACCGTTTTGTACAGAACGGTAATTCAATTAATGATGTCAGCATGCGAAATAACGCCTCATGATCAGGAAAGTTGAAGTTCAGGATTTTCGCTTTAATTTGAAATCGGGCGCAGGCAGTGATGCTATTCACAGGGATCCTGTGTATTCATATGCAGTCACCAATTTGATCGATGATAGTGGACACACCGGAACCGGGTTTGCATTTACATTAGGGGAGGGAAACGATCTCGTTTGTAAAGCCGCCCAGTTTTATGCTCAACATCTGGTGGGTAAGGACATAGAGGAGGTAATGGGGAGTTTTGGAGTTCTATTTAATCAGCTGTCCAATGAGCAGCAATTTCGTTGGCTGGGTCCGCATAAGGGTGTTGTACATCTGGCCCTTGCATCCGTTACCAATGCCTGTTATGATCTTTGGGCAAAAAAAAGAGGAATTCCTCTTTGGAGATTGCTGATCGATCTTTCACCTGAACAAGTAGTTGACACACTCGATCTCTCTTATCTGGAAGATGAATTAACCCGGGATTCTGCTTTAGAGTTGCTTCAATCTCAACTTCCGTCAAGGGGTGAGCGAATGGCAATTTTGGACAGTGGGTATCCTGGTTACGATACTTCTGTAGGATGGTTTAATTATGATGATGATAAAGTCAGGGCCAACTGCCGGAAAGCCATCGCTGAAGGTTTTACTGCAATGAAGTTGAAAGTTGGTTCCCCTGATCCGCAGCGCGATATTAGAAGAGCGCATATCGTGCGCGAAGAAGCCGGGGATAGTGCCAAAGTAATGTTGGATGCAAATCAGCAATGGACCTTGCCCCAGGCCCTTAGCATATGTAAAGATCTTATGAGCATCGATCCTTATTGGATCGAAGAACCAACACATCCCGATGATGTCAGGGCCCATAAGATTCTGGCAGATCATATCTCACCTGTGAAACTGGCAGTAGGAGAACATGTTCCTAACAGGATCATTTTTAAAAATTATTTGCAGGCAGGCTGTGTGGGATATATGCAGGTTGATGCAGTAAGGGTGGGGGGCGTAAGTGAGTTTATCACGGTAAGCTTGTTATGCAGGAAGTACGGTATCCCCGTTGTACCGCATGTTGGCGACATGGGACAATTGCATCAGCACCTGGTATTATTCAACCACATCGCATTGGGTCACGAGGTTGTTTTTTTGGAGCATATTCCTCACCTGCGATCTAAGTTTGTTAACCCGGTGTCTATAGAGAACGGTGTTTATCGGGTGCCAGAAGAGCCGGGTAGTAGTTGTGATCTCTTAAGCAGGTAACGGATGATGGGAACAATAGATATCGCCATCTGTATTTTTTATATCATAGGAATCCTGTTGTTAGGATTATGGTCAGGTTTGCATAAGAAGAAAGCGACCACCGGAAAGCAGGCCGAAGAATACTTTCTCGCCGGTAAGTCAATAAAATGGCCCATGATCGGTCTTTCTCTTTTTGCGACAAATATCAGCTGCCTCCACCTGGTTAGTCTTGCTCAATCTGGTTATGATTCGGGTTTACTGAATGGGAATTTTGAGTGGATGGCGGGTGTGACATTGATCTTACTTGCACTATTTTTTATTCCGTTCTATATAAAGTCAGGTGTATCAACGCTTCCGGATTTTCTGGAAAGGAGGTATAACAGGGCTTGCAGGGATTGGCTCACCGTAATTTCAATTCTATCAGCTGTTGTAATACATATTGCATTTTCATTTTTAGCTGGAGGTATCGTTCTGCAGACACTGTTTGGAGTGGATATGTATACAAGTGTAATTGTAATTGCGGTATTTACCGGTGTATATACCATTGTTGGCGGATTGAGAGCTGTGATGGTAACAGAATCGGTACAAACCGTAGTTTTGCTGGCAGGTGCCATAATAATTACCACCATTTGTTACAACAAGAGCGGAGGTTGGGCCGGCATTACACAGGCACTACAGGAGACGGGCAACACTGGTAAATTGTCTATGCTCAGGCCTATTGGTGACCCCAGTGGCATGTCATGGCTGGCAGTAGTTTTGGGGTATCCCGTTCTGGGGATCTGGTACTGGTGTGCAGATCAAACGATCGTACAGAGAGTGTTGGGTGCCAAAGATGAGAATCATGCTAAGGCGGGTGCATTGTTTTGTGGTGTGATTAAAATTTTGCCGGTTTTTATATTTGTATTTCCCGGGTTAATGGCTTTTGTTTTGATGCAGAAAGGATTGTTGGATGTAAGCAGCATAACCAATTCAGCTGATGGCAGTACTAAAGGGATCTATACTTTGATGATCAGGCAATTGGTGCCCACCGGACTGGTAGGAGTCCTTGCCGCTGCACTTATTTCCGGGTTAATGAGCCAGATATCGGGTGCATTGAATTCAATTTCCACACTTTTTAGTTACGATTTATACAAACGTATATATCCGCATACAAGCGATAAAAAGATCGTAACCGTAGGGCGGGTCTCATCTGTTGGTGCATTGTTGATATCCATAGGGTTGCTTCCATTGATCAATCAGTATGAGAGTTTATTCAACGGCATCAATGATGTGATCGCTCATTTGGCGCCGCCGATCACCGCAGTATTCCTGCTTGGTATTTTTTGGGGTAAAGCCTCTGCTAAGGCCGCGCAATATACTTTGTGGGTCGGATCCTTGCTGGGTGCTGTAGTTTTCGTGGTCAGTAAAACTATACCGGGTTCAATTATAGGAAGGATACCGTTTATGATGATGTCGTTTTACCTTTTTATGATATGTTTACTTATGCAGATCGCACTCTCATATATTTTTCGCGTTCAACATACTGAAGAAAGTCAGAAACTTTTTTGGCAAACCTGGAAGGAGCCTCTTCAGGCTAAAGGATGGGGCGGAATAAAGGACTATAGATTTCAGTCGTTATTGCTGTTGATATGTATATTCTCTCTATATTATCTGTTCAGATAATGATTGGAGAAGAACCGTAAGATCGGTGATGAACTGAGTGCTATATCTTAATGTTGGTCAGGTAGATGGAATGATATGGTTATGAAACCGTGCCCCGAAATGACACGGGGATCGTGCCTACTGATTTAATTCAAATGATGCGATCAGTGGATAGTGGTCCGATAAATACCAGTTTTCCTCGTGATTACATACCCTGGCAGTTTTACAATTCATTCCTAGTTCAGGCGAAACGAGTATATAGTCTATGCGTTCCAGTCGTTCAACGAGTAATTCTTTTGATTCCTTCGTGATGGGACTGAGTGCCAGTGTTGGGAAACTTCCTCTTTGCTTAATCCCTTTAGTGAACATTTGAGTAACATCCACTAGTGATAAACCCAGGAAAGAAGAAATAACGGAATAGTCGAGCCCATTATTAAATATATTTCCATTGACCCCTTTTCCATTGTTTGATTCCCTTAATCGGGTCAAAAAATAACCATTGGGTTCATACAGATCCGCGTCATATGGGGAGTGGGAGTTAAAATCGCCAAGAATAATGTATTTGCTATTTTCAGTTCTGATCTTTTTGATCTTGTCCGTCAATATTTGAGCTTCTTTTTGCCTGAATTGGAAACTGCCGGGGTGTAAGTGAACAACCAGAAAGTCAATTCCATTAATGCTGCATTGCAAAGCTCCGTGATGTAATCCCTCAAGTATTTTTTCTTTTAGTTCAATGGGATATTTTGATGTGATTCCAACTGAATAACCGGTTGTTTTCAGTAGCAGGTAGTATGGGTGTCCCCATTTTTCCGCATCCTGCCGGAGCTTTTCATCTGAATAATTGCAAAGTTCCTGGAGGGCAACAACATCAGGCGTTTGCTTGTTTACCCAACTCGTAAGTGCAAGTCGCCTTTCCTGATCCTTGCCGAAGTCATAACCATTCCAGATATTATAAGTAATGATTTTTAAAGTGTTGCTTTGTTGGGAATATAGGTTAGTGCTGATAAACAATATTAAAATGAACAGACATTTTTTTAGAACGGCGACAATTTCTATCTGTGGAAATTTCATGATAGTAGCTATAGTTCAAGCTACAATTTTCTCCTGTTTATATCAGGTCTTCGAGCTGTTTTATTAATGAGTTATCACTGATTTGCTGAGTTAATCTTCCGGTAAAGGTCAGATTGATTTGTTGTAAGTATTTTTTTGCTGAGTTCGGGGCGAATATGGAGGGTAGATCTGTTCCTGGCGGATAGCTGCCATTGAAAAGAGAGCGAACTGTACGGCCTGCACTTTAGGCAAGGCATGGAAAGTAAAAACCCCGTAATAACTTAAATATAAGTCTTTACGAGGTCTTGCTTGTGCCCAGAACAGGAATCGAACCTGCACTCCATTGCTGAAACCAGATTTTGAGTCTGACGCGTCTACCAATTCCGCCATCTGGGCTGATGGGCTGCAAAAATAGGGAAAAATTGCACAAGATCGTAACCTGCCACCTGCAACCTGTAAACTGTAACCTGCAACCTGAACTACTGCCCAGTGACCGTCTTCTTGATGTCCCCGGGCAATTCTTTTCCGAAATACAACTGGAAGCCAAGGCTGAGATTCAAGCCGCCTGAACCTTCAGTATTGGAATAATCAGCATACCTGTAGCCGATGATCCCTTCAACGGCTACAGTTCTGTTCAAAAATGCCGCGAAGCCGGCGCCCGCCAAAAAACTCCAGCCTGTGGCATTCACCTCCAGGTTGTTGGATTTGGTGGTAGTGGATACATAATCTACACTGCTTACCAAAAAAGGCTTGGTCTGCGATTTGCCGAAATAATACCGGGCAAAGGGTCCTATACCGAATTCGTTCACGCGTATGGTCCCTGATTTGGAAAAGTCAAAATTCATCTCACCCCCAAGGGCAAAATTATTGGCCGCAAAATATCCGAACTGGGGATTGAATCGGAAATCACTGCCGTCTTTATTCGTGCTTAGGGCCAGTTGGCCACCCACCATGATATTCCCTTTATCGGTTTGTGCAGAAACGTCCAGGACTGCAACAACCAATATCAGGATCAGTAATTTTTTCATATAAGAAAATTAGCTACGAAAATAGACACAAAGCTCACATATCCAGACAATCGCGGAATTTTTAAGGGCTACTCTCATACTTATCTTTTGCACTCCCCGGTTAACACATTAACCGGCAATCACACAAAAAAAAGACCGCCTCCTAAGAGACGGTCCTTTCAATAACATATCCTTTCCTTAGTCGATCCTGTTATCCAGAAGTTCTTTCTTCTCTATCCTGTAAGAACTGATCAGGCCAAGACCACCGCCAATTCCTATTAATGCAAACCAGAGAGCGGGGTTTTCTTCATCATGCAGTATATACTTCGTGATAATATAAGCCAGGGCAAGTCCCATGCCCGCACCCAGCAGGAGCAGTCCATTCTTCAGATTCCGGTATGGAGCCGGCCGATTAGCAAATTCCTTGGGGTTCATGCCTTTCTCGATCATTGATAAATTTTCCCTGCTTTTAAGATAGACCAATCCAAATACCATCGCAAAGAGTGATATAGGAACTAAAATCGGAACTAATACTTGTGCGCCGTCCATGATTATCGTTTTAAAATTTGTTTTACAGATCGTTTACTGAATATCAGACTACGGCTGGTTCGCTTAGGTTACAGGTTTTTTAAAGAATTTTATATCTTGCTGATAATCAATTGATTGACGGATTGACGGATTGGCGGATTAACGGATTAAATCCGCCAATTCGCTAATTCGCTAATCCGACAATAATATTGTAACCTTACAAACAAACCTGTAGTCTTATATAAAAATGAGTTCCGCTAGTACAGATATGGAGGTGATCGCCAGGATCCTGAAAGGCGATCAGCAGGCATACGCGGAACTGGTGGGCAGGTATCAGCACTATGTTTTCACCTTGGCGCTGAAATATTGCCAGAACAGGGAAGATGCAGAGGAAGTGGCGCAGGATATATTTATTAAGGTGTACCGTTCACTCGCTGATTTCAAGGGTACTTCCAAATTCAGCACCTGGCTTTACACCATAACATATAATACCAGCGTGACCTTCCTGAGAAAGAAAAGACTGAATGTGAGCTCCATGGACGACGACAGAACCTTCCTGCAGCTCGAAAGCCAGGAATCTTCTTTCTCCGCCAACCTGGTGGAACAGAAAACCAGGGTGAACCGGGTCAATGAAGCCATCAGCCAGTTGTCGCCCGATGATGCACAGATCATTACCCTGTTTTATAAAGGAGACCAGACCCTCGAAGAGATCGGAAGGATCATGGGGCTGGAACCCAACACGGTGAAAGTCAGGCTCCACCGGGCCAGGCATAAACTGAAGGAAAAATTAGAGAAAGATTATACGTCAGAAGCCATTTGATGGTTGTAACTTAAAGCGATTTTTATGTATTCAAGGGAACAAATAGAGCAGCATATCTGGGATTATATCGACGGGTTATGCACCCCGGCCGAAAAAGAAATGGTGGAGAAACTCCTCCAGTCAGATCCGGCTTGGCATACAGTATATCTTGAACTTAAAGACTTCAACACACTGGTTGCGAAAACGGATATGATCGACGAACCTTCCATGCGTTTTACCAAAAACGTCATGGACCAGGTGTCTAAATATAAGATCGCACCACCGGCCCAGTCTTATGTCAATAAAAAGATCATCTACGGTATTGCATCTTTCTTTGTTATTACCATTGTGGCTTCTATTTTATATGGGATCTCCCTGATCGATTTCTCCAGCAGTAGTGCTGCAGGCAGTATGAAAATTCCAGAAGTGGACTATTCTAAATACGAACTGAACTGGAGCCAGTACCTGAACTCACCTGTAATGTATGTGTTCCTGTTCATGGACGTGATCGCAGGCCTGTTGTTGCTGGACAGATACCTGCGCAGGAAGAATGAAAAGCTCCGCGAAACCCACTAGTTTATTACCTTCG
>JAHEFC010000569.1 GCA_024640385.1 Sphingobacteriales bacterium | reverse complement strand
CGATAAAGGCAACTTCAACCTGGTTCTGGATCATGTAAACAAGGAGAAAAGCACTAACGGGGGGCAATTCTCCGCCAGCCTTAACAGCATCGAAGCAAAACAGCTCAACCTTTCCATGGTCACCAAAAAAGGGAAACCCTTTGAACTGAAAGATTTCAACGTGGGCGGTTCGGATCTTAGTATTGACAGCCTCGACAAAGCCCATGTACTCCAAAGGATCAAGAGCAATCCCACCCTCTATGTAAATAACATCAACCTGAGCAGGGTTGATGAAAAATCAGCACTCTACGCATACGGTATAGGCTATCTGAATGGCGGTAAAGTGGTGACTGTTGATTCATTCCGTTTCAATCCTGTTATTGACCGGGACTCATTCAACAGTACCCTGAAATTTCAGAAAGACTATATCCAGGTTCAAACAAAAAAGATCAGGATCAGGGATTTCGATATTGAGAAGATCGCAACAGATTCAAGCTACAACATCAATTATATCGAAGTGGACGAACCAGACCTGTCGATATACAAAGACAAACGCATACCCTTTGAACATGGCATAATTAAACCGCTACCGGTGAACATGATCGGGAAGATCGGGCCCCGCATTCATGTTGACAGCATCAGGTTCTATAATGGAACCGTTGCCTATGAAGAGTTCAATGAAAAAACCAACAGCCTGGGAAAGGTCTTTTTCACCAACATGCAATTACGGCTCCGAAATATCGACAACCATGAACACGGGCCTGCAGACAGCCTGAAACTTAGAGCCACTGCAAGGTTCCTGGATACTGCCAATGTGTCTTTGCGTTTTAATGAATCATATACAGATACGCTCGCCGGCTTCCTCCTGCAGATCAGGATCGGAAGATTCAGCCTGCCTGCTGTAAACCCGGTACTGATGCCGCTTGCAAATGCAAGGATCGACAATGGCTACCTCGACACGCTCGAACTTAAAGCGATAGGGAGAGAATACCTGGCCCACGGTAAAATGCGAATGCTATACCGGAACCTCAAGGTGGAACTATTAAACAAAGAGGACCAGGAAAAGAAAACGCTGTTGACAAAACTCGAGAGCTGGGCTGCAAATCTTTTTGTTCGAACAAATAATGTCAAAAAAACGGGAACAGTATTCACCCAACGTGTAAGGGAAAGGTCTGTGTTCAACTACTGGATCAAGATCCTGCTGAGCGGCGCCATGACCAATGCGGGGATCAAGAAAAATTCCAAGCAGGAAAAGAAATACAAGAAATCGGTCAAAAAGATCAACGTCCCTGAAATACCTGAAGTAGATCTCTGATCAATTATAAATCAAAATAAGATGGCAAATAATTCTATGCAAAATCCAATTCGGTGGATTTTTGTTTTTGTGATCCTCTTGACAGCTTACGCTACCCGGGGGCAAGACAGCATCAGTCATACAATGGTAACACCAACTCCACTGAATCCTTCCAATTGGCTGCAACAAACAGAAAACTCCATTTTGCTTTTCGAAAGCAGGCTAATGACGGGAATTGATACTGCTTTCATGGATGAGAAGTACCCGAGGCTGTTAAAAGACCTGGAACTCATTCTGAACGATTTCCATTCGCATGGCAGTGTAATGCGTATCCGGTCGCTCGACGATGTTAAAGCGAAACTGCTGCAGCAGAAAAAAGATCTTGACAAGTGGAGAAACAACATACGAAAGCAAAATGAAGGCATCACCAACAACTACATCGAGATCCACAGATTACAGACGGACAGCATCAAATACGCCATCAGTTCAGATTCCTCACTATGGAAAATTTATGCACCGGGATTCCGGGACATGGAGATCGATCTAAACCGGGTGGAACAGCAATACCAGTCAGTGCTTCAGCAAACTGTCAATATTGAAAACGCACTGAATGTGACCAATTTCAATATCAGCAGGGCCATCATAGCGGTGGAAAAAGAGCTTGACCAGAGACGCAGCGCTTTGTTCTCACGCACACACCCGGGCTTCTGGCAACTGAATCCCAATACCTACCCGCAGGGCATAGGAGCTGTATTCATGGAAACCCTAAAACAAAACCTTGAGTCATTGAAGTTTTACGCCAAGAATGCATATATCAGGGTGATCCTTTTCCGTATCCTGCTGCTACTGATCACGCTCTTGCCGATCTGGTATTTCAAGAAACACAAAAAGGATTTCGATAATAAAGACAGGAACGAGTCGTACAAATTCGTACATAA
>JAHEFC010000275.1 GCA_024640385.1 Sphingobacteriales bacterium | reverse complement strand
TTTCGTTTGCGGCTGCATTACGCAATGAGAAGCTCAGCTCATCCAGATCGATGCGCATCAGCAGATCATGTACTGCTTCGGCACCCATCTTTGCGATGAATTTATTGGCATCCTCGTCAGGGAGGTATTGATTTTCTTTAGGAAGTGTTTCGAGGATATCCAGGTATTCTTCTTCTGTAAGGAGGTCACCGGTATTCTGACCTTTATCTACACGAAGACCCGGCTGGATCACCACATAACGCTCATAATATATAATGCTCTCCAGTTTCTTGGAGCTCATACCCAGGAGGTAACCGATCTTGTTAGGAAGACTCTTGAAGTACCAGATATGGATCACAGGTACAACCAGTTTGATATGACCCATCCTTTCACGGCGAACCTTTTTCTCGGTCACTTCAACGCCACAACGGTCACACACGATACCCTTATAACGGATACGTTTGTATTTACCGCAGGCACACTCATAGTCCTTCACCGGGCCGAAAATGCGCTCACAAAATAAGCCGTCGCGCTCGGGCTTGTAGGTACGGTAATTGATGGTCTCTGGTTTCAAAACTTCACCAAATGAACGCTCCAGGATTGAATCGGGAGATGCAAGACTGATAGTGATCTTTGAGAAATTTGACCTTGGCCGATTGTCTTTCTTAATAGCCATAATATTTTACTAAGTTTAACCGGTTAACTTAACTGAAATGCAAAAAATCCCCCACCGCTCTGTTTTCAGAGTCAGCAATTGATAATCAATGAGTTATATGTGTATTTACCCGGGAAAATGCCAGCATTCCTAAATTAAGGAGGGCGAAGGTACAGAAATTTTGGCTTAGGCCAAAATTTCTGAATGTGGGGAGTGTGATAAATGTGTAAAAAATGTGGTGGAATGCCCTGTGGGGAATGGGGGTGTTTCAAAACACCATCAGTCAACTTGGATAATAGACATTTTTCCTGTAACTTAGAGTAAAATGTCCTTTATGGTAACAGCAAAAAGGAAAAAACCGAAATCGGGTAATTATCCTGAGGAGCAACTAGCAACCTTTGTCCGGGAAGGGGCCTCTCCTTATCTGATAAGCTGGGCCATCCTCGGAGGCAAGGAGTTTATGCCCAACCAACCTTTCTCGGGTTTTGATTTTTTAGATGCCGGCAGCAAAGGCATTACCAAGCAATCCATAGTTAACCTTGCAGAGATTATGGAGATCCCCATGAAGGATATGGCCACCCTGTTGAATGTCACTTACAAAACCCTGGGACGAAAACGAAAAACAGATCTTCTGGATAGTCTTGCTTCTTCGTTGTCTATTGAAATAGCCAACACGTTTGCCTACGGTCTTGCTGTTTTTGAAGATCAGCACAAACTGAACCGCTGGCTCAACAAAGAGAATCGGGCCCTGGAAAACAAGAAGCCCATGGAACTGCTGAATACACCTACAGGGATCAAGATGGTGAACGCAGTTTTGACCAGGCTTGAAGAAGGTATCCACACCTAATCATGAGCCATGATCGTATACAGGATCGTGAAACTCAAAAAAAGGAAAACTGATCTTTCCGGAACAGAGGCCTTTAATGTAGGGGGAAGATGGAACAACCCTGGTACCTACGCGGTATATACAAGCGAGAATCCCTCACTCGCGCTTTTAGAAACTCTTGTTCATATTGACGAATCAGAGTTGCCGCCAAACATGTTCGTCATGACGATAGAAATAGATGATCGCGCTCCGATTTTCAATTTCCCCGATGCCGACCTCCCACCCAACTGGCGACATCCGGAAAACATTGGACTGCAAGAAATCGGTGACCGGGTTCTGAGTAAAAACAAATTTATAAGCTTAAAAGTAAGGTCGGCTGTTATGCCAAATCAATATAATATCATCCTGAATCCTCAATTTGCCGGATATAATAACTACTTACGTATAACAAGTGTTGAACTTCTTGAAGTTGATCAAAGACTAAAAAAGAACTAATCAACAATTTTCCCTTCAAGCTTTCGGGACTGTATGCCCATAAATTCTACAAAGATCTTCGTCTCTATATGAACTTTGATCTCGTTGCCATTTGCCTCAAAGCGCAGGATCCAGGCTTCACTCCGGATGCTCTCTTCAACGAATCGAGAAGTCAATTCAAGCGTAGTTGCGTCAGTCCAGGTGTATTTTGACGCCACTTGAATGGGAAGGCCTTGTCTCGGCCTGGCTGGACCCACAAATGTGTTCAAACCAGCTTGCCCAAACTGCCAATTTCCCAGGCCCGCTTTGATATCAAACTTTTCATTGCCGCGCTCAACCTCTAGCTGTACTTCATCATTTTTAAAAGATATGATTAATGCCTTAACTCCTGCTTCGTTTTCTGCAACTTCAATTCTCTTACCCGAAATACTTTTCATTAATGCAGAAGGACCCGCGGATGACGGCTTTGAAACTGATAGGGCAGCTATCTTCTTTGCCAGTTCATCTGAAGCCTTTTTATTAACAGGCAGCGGTTTATCCCGCATGGCAGGAAGAAGATGATCCCAAACCATGTCTAATTCTTCTTGCGTGTTGGTTGCCGCAGAAGTCAATACAACAACAGCATCTTTCTCCGGGAACTGGATGATAAACTGCCCGCCCAAACCATCGGCTCTGTACGTATTATTTCGGCCCCTCCAAAATTGATAGCCATAACCCTGTTCCCAGTCGTTCAAATCCCGGGGTGCCTTATTCTCGGGAGCATTGCTCGCGATCTGAACAGCCGTTGCTTCCTCCACCCAGGATTGAGGAACAATTTGCCTGCCGTTCCATTTGCCTTTTTGCAATAACATTTGGCCAAATTTGGCCATATCTTCTGATTGAAGTTTTAACCCTATTGCACCAAACGTAAAGCCTCCGGGAGCTTCATCCCAGGTAAAGTTCTCAATACCCAGGGGGCCAAATAACCTTGGTTTCAAATAGTCCGCCAACTTTTCCCCGGTAGCTTTTTGAACGATTGCCGACAACATAAATGTGGCCATGTTATTGTATTTAAAAACAGAACCAGGCTTATTTTCCACTGGTGCCGATATAAATGCTTTAGGCCAATCGCTGGAACCTCTGGCATTAAAGAGCGGATCCGTATTCATTCCGGTTGACATTTTGAGAAGATCTTGCACTGTCATTTCCTTCATGTAGGTGCTGAGCGTATCCGGAAGTGAATTCGGGAAAAATGTAACCACCTTGTCGGTCAACCTGAGTTTATTTTCGGCAATCGCCAAACCGACTCCTACAGAAGTAAAACTCTTGCTGACTGAAAACATTACGTGCTTTAGATCTTTCCTATAGGGCCCCCACCATCCCTTTGAAATGATTTTCCCATGACGAAGGATAACAAAACTGTGAAGTTCATTCTTGCCTTTCTCAACAGCATCGAGAAAATTAATAATACCTGCAGAAGACACACCCTCTGCCTCCGGAGTACTTAAAGGAAGTGTGTTGCTTGAATTTTCATTTTTGGTCTGCGCATAATTGTAGGTAAAACACAAACAAACCAGGGTTGCCAATAAAAGCATTTTGCTTACCACTTGCATTAAGTTTCTCATAACTGTAATTTAAGGCACAATTATCATGATCCTATTGTGCCGCCAACAGAAACATTTGAGAGAACTTTGAATATCAAAATTCTACTTTTTAAATTTCCCGAAAATTGGCTGCCCCGGAAAAATATTGCTCACTGTTTTTCCATTTTTCAGGGCAAGAACTCCGTTAACGATCACATATTCAACACCCGCTGAAAATGCCAGTCCTTTGTCAAAACTTGATTTATCTATCACGGTATTGGGATTAAAAACAGTGATATCTGCATCGGCCCCCACTTGTATCCTGCCCTTGAAACGCATCATGGGTGCAATTCCCTCTAGTCTCTTCGCAGGAAGAATGGTCATTTTTTCGATAGCAGTGTTCAGATCGATCAGCTTTTCCTCCCGCACATACTTGCCCAAAACCCTGGAAAATGTGCCTGAAGTACGGGGATGGGCCAGGGGCGCGTATGGCATCCCATCGGATGCAATCATAACGTACGGCGCAGCGATGCCCGTATTGATCCATTCGGGTTTCATCACGTGTAAGATCACAACACCGCCTTCCTTTCTATATCTTTCAAAACTCTCCTTTGTGAGCCGCTCACCCGTGGCTACCCACTGAAGGTCTTTATAATCAATTCCAAGCCTTTGTTGCCAGCCATCGTCGAACATCGCACTTTGAATTCGCGTGGAGCCTGCAGTATAAGGGTACAGCTCTGTTGCTATATCGAATTTGTTTTTTCTTGCCAGGTTCACCATATCAATAGCCATTTGGATATGGCCCAACGACATGCTGTTGATATGCACGATATGTAATGGCGCTTTGGTCAGCACGGCATTGTTGATCACTTCCTGAATTGAAATGATATCCGGCTGCCGCACATGGGTATACACCAGCGCATTCATTTCGCCCGCCAGTTTGAACACCTCATACATTTCCTCCGGTTTTGTTTTCGGCAGATAACCAATGGGAACGCCGATACCGATCCCGCCTTCTGCCAACGACTGTTTGATGTTCTCCAAAGTAGTGTTCATCTGCACGGGCAGAATATCCATCGTGTAAGTATGTTGGATCCTGTCTTGCATCCCCGCCAGGGTGGCCTCTCCTTTCATGGATGTCTCCTTCATGTCCTTTACGATCTTCCCGTCCGTATTGATCGCCTTGAATCTTTCATAAGGCCAACAGACACTGGCGCCATAATTGATCAAAGCTTTTGACTGCCTGGATGCATACCATTCTTTCAGATTCTCGATCCCCCACTCCAGTTCCAGGGCTGTTGTGAGTCCATCATGCAACTGGTATTCCTGTTCTTTATTTGAACGTCCATGTACATGGAGATCGATGAATCCGGGAGCCACCACTAATCCAGCCACATTGATCACTTGCTTACCCCTGAGCGGCTCAGATGATATTTCCGCAATCCTGTTCTGGCTGATGCCCACGTTTCTAATGGCATCGAGTTTAGTTTCCGGGTCAATGACGCGCCCGCCGGAAAGTACAATATCGAATTCGAGAGTTGCGGATTGGGCGCATATAGAGGTAACAACAAAAATGACCTGCAATAAGGCCAGGGCTATCATTCTAAATCTCATATAATCATGGTTATAGTGTCATACATCGTCGTAATGCCCGGTTTTGGGATTGGAGATTTCATGACGGAGTTAAGATAGCCTTTAAATGGCAGAATGACAGGGTCAATTCACAAAGATGAAGACCAACAATAGCATAAAATGACTGGCATCCGGTTAACTTCAGGATCCGGCAACAATATCACCTGTGTAAGTTTCCAGCTTAATGTGATTCATAATCCCAACATTCCTCATCCATGCCCGATAGTTTTCTGCACCTGCCAGGCCAAGCTTTTCAGATTCCCATTCTGCCACCGCAATAGTGGTGGTACTGTCTGCACGCATAAGGCGGTAGCGAATAAATCCTGGTTGTGCTTTAAACACGGCAACACCATCCGTCTCAATTTGATGAAAAATGTTTTCGGCGTCTTTGGTATAAAGATTAATATCCCAACGTGCAATAGAAACCCTCAGGTATCTGCCTGCATTTGAATTTTCGGACTCGCTTTTATGAATTGGAATATTCATGGCAAGTAAAAATGTAGATATGAAAATGATTCCTAAAATACGATTTAAGTAATTCATATTTAGTCCAGTTTTTTGATTGCATTTTTGAACAGCAACTAAATTCCATTACAAAGAAAATCAAATAAACCAGATCATCTTCCTATT
>JAHEFC010000274.1 GCA_024640385.1 Sphingobacteriales bacterium | reverse complement strand
AGGAGAGGGGTTTTAAAAAAATGAAACCCGTTTATCTCAGGGGCATCATGCATCATGTTTATGGTCCGTACCTCACCACCAAAGGAAGGAAAGAATTGGAAAACCTGAATTACAAATAATTCATCATTAAGATAATCATTGGCTATTTAAAGCTGATTTCATTATATATAATAGAGCGACAAAATCTCTTAAGCAAGGTAACTATCAAGGATATTTGTAAAATCCTTTTTCTAAGGACATAGAGGTCATTTTTTAAAATTTGTAAATGGTAAGTTTTTGCGATAATGTGAAAGTGGGTTAAGTGAATTATTTTTTTATACTCAGCGTCCATACATCATTGCTATACCTGAAATCCGGATGATCTGGTGTTCCGCCATACTTCCCACCCGTCATATAAATTTTCCCCTGGTGGACCGTTGCTGCAATGCCACCTCTTGGTGACCATGGTGCATCCAGGCCCAGCCAGTTTTTTCCATCTGCACTATATAATACCTGGCTGGTAAACTGGCCGTTTCTATTACAGCCCAGCAGCCAGATTTTCTGGTCGTAAACCAGTGCCGCATAACCGAAAATATTTTCTCCTTTTACAATTTCATTGGTCTCTTTTTTCCAGTTAAGTCCGTCTGTTGAACTCCAGACATCATTATCAAGCAGGTATAATGTTTTGTTTAATGCTACAACCTGGCTGCCGCTTCTTTTGCCGAAAGGAAGATTTTCTTTTTGCCTGCTCCAAATGATCCCATTTGAAGAATTCCAAATGTCGGAATATTGCCCTTTTTTATCTTCACCACCAATGATCCAAATCTTATTGTTAAAAATAAAGGGGTGATAAAAAAAACGTGAGGGCAAATTACTTGCGCCGGAAATGGTGGTCCATTTTTTCATATCAGTGGTAATATGTATGTCCGGGCGAAATGTAAACTGCTCAATATTCCCTTCAAAGTGGCCGAGACCGAGGATCGAATTATTAAAATGAACATAGTCAAGAAATGCCAGGTTGTTAATTGCGTTTGGCAAAGGCGACTTTTCCCAGGTAATTCCGTCAAGTGAGAACCAGTTCCCTTCCGGGTGGAATGTCCATAAAGTATCATTTACGCTGAACATCTGGAAATTGTAACTTTTCCTCCAGGCTGCACTATCCAGTAATTTATTCCATGCATACCTGCCTGGAATAATGCGCTGTTCCTGGTTATTGTTTACTTGATCATTTTGGGGCTGTTGTTGTCCGCAAGAGACCAGGCAGAAAAACAACATTAGTATACATAATATTTTCATATTCGTTTGATTTCAAACAATCAACCACAGGATTTAGTCAAATAGGCTGTATGAGAAAAGCAGCAAATTATAGACATTATATTCTAATAGGTGATTGTAACGGTTACAAATATTTTAGCCACCAATAATTATGATCAGATTTGAATTTGCCAAACCACTGGCATGGTTTGTATAAAGCCAACACTACACTTATCCATATCAGATAAACCCAGGAAAGCGAAAGTCCGGTTTCCATTCCCTTGGGCCGGCCAAAAGTTCCCGACGCAAAATCAAGATCAGCCCAGTTCAAGCCTTGTAAAAATAATACGATTAAGAGAATAACATGAATCAGGTAGAAATGCAAAACGAAATAAAACAAGGGGACTTTGCCATACACTTTTGCAAAGTTAATAAAACGGCCTTTTGCTCTCTCGGAAACTGCCAGTATCAAGAACATGATTCCTAATGTTACAGAACAAAACAATAGCGAGGGAGGATATTTGCTTACGTTCATAAAAGATAAGAAAGTATATACACCGCTTTTTTGTGTAGACCAATTGACTGGATCTCCATATACATTGATGAACCTAAGTATCGTAAAAAAAGAAATCAAACCTAATCCGGCATTGATAAATAATTTCCGCCTGTTTAACTCTTCTGATAAAAATACCTTGCCTGTTGCAAAGCCCAGCAACATGATGCCCAACCAGGGTATGGGCGGATAACCTACAATAAAGGTTTTGCCAGGCCCAATGGGAAATGCCGCTGGTTGGAAAAATGGTTTCAGAAAGGTTTTTATTAATGATCCTTCCGTAAAAGGGATCAAGGGTGTCAGATTATGAAACAGTATAATGGCAAGACCTATAAAACCTATAGTGCGGGATGAAAAAACCAACATTAATCCTAAGAAAATGAAACCAAATCCTATTGTTGCAATGACTGCAAATAATGGGGTGTTAAAACCCAGGTCAAAATAAATCCCAAAATTTACAAAAGTAAATTCGAGCAATACCAACCAAAGCCCTCTTTTTAATAAAAGGTTTCTATAATTCCTAATGTCTTGATTTTTTTGAAATGAAATATAAGCAGATGTTCCTGCGAGAAATACAAATACCGGGGCACATAAATGAGTGATCCATCTTGTAAAGAACAGGGCGGGCGTTGTTGTGTTTAAATCTGTAGGACTTTGTGTGAGCGAGTCAACATGGATCAGGTCACGAACATGATCCAGCGCCATAATAACCATTACAAGGCCGCGTGTGAAATCAATGCTCTGAATTCTTTTCATGTAAGATGAACTAATATTAGTGTTTGATTTTTATAAGCAGTGGATGGTGGTTTGAAATATTTGCAAACCGGTTATCCCGACTTTCAACAGGATTCAAATACCTGATGTAAAAACAAAACCGGGATTATCCCGGTATATGTTCAGTAAATAACTTAATAGGCTAAAGTACTATTCTGCCGTTGTTGGTTCAATCATTGTTGTCACCCTGGCTACAGAGTTTGCCGGAAATCCTCCCTGTTTGGCATGTTCCCTTACCATTTCTTCATTTGGTGCGATGTACACACAGTAGATTTTATCGTCGGTTACATAACTATGCACCCATTGAATTTGTGATCCCATTTTACTGAGTACACCACAGGAAACCTGTGATATTCCTTTCAATTCAGCGGGTGTCAGTTTACCGGCTCCCGGTATTTCTCTTTCGATTACATACTTAGGCATGACGTTTAATTTTTAGATTTTTAATGTACAAAACAATTTAATGATTTTATACCAATCATAATCATTGAGGAAATTATTATTTATGATCTGCCTGGTAATGTTTTTTAAGTACATCTTCTCCATACTCATTGCCTTTTTCCCGCCAGATTGCATGGATATGATTGGCCCGCCTTTGCGGCCCGCCGTTGTTATCAAACTCAATGATAAACGTTGGTCCGTTCAGGATATAATAATGTGCCTTTATTTCTTCACCTTCGCCTATCCAGCCAAAATAGATATTCCCTATCCCGGCTTTCAGTATTTTATCATATTCTGTTACTGCTTTATCATACTCAAGGTTAAATACAAATTCCCTTATGATACCCTGTAAAATGCCTTGCTGGTGTTTATCCAATGCCGATCCTTTTATACCCCAGTAGTCCACCAGGCGTTTGCCACTTTCTGCAGCTGTAATTATATCTTGAGGCACTTCAGCACTCACTACGGCTTTCTTTTTTTGTTCCGGAGAAAGCGAGGCAAGTAACTTGATGCCGAGATCTTCTTCCTGGCCCAAAACCCTCCAGCCTGCATATTCACTTAATAGCATTTCCGCAGGATCTGTACCTACAAACATGGGTGTTATTGACAATGTTTTTTGGTGAAAAGTAAAGTTTAAGGAAAGATGGTGCCCCTCCAGTTTGTATCCCCATGAGTCATCTGTTTTTGGATTTCCAAAAATGGCAAAATAGTAATTCTGGGTACTCCATTTCAGGTCTTTCAGGAATTGATACACTTTATCATCAAATACCTTCCTTTGATATAAACTGTCATAGTACATATTGATCAGGTTATCCAGGTGCATGATACTGGTGGCTTTCAGATAACCTTGTGAACTTAGGGACGCAGAAAGTATCCTATGTATCAGCTGCCTTTGTCTATCATTCATACTGCCAATACTGATACCTGCCCTGGCCCTTAGGCCCACCGGAAGGTTATTCCATTTGATCCTGGCTGTATCATCAAATTGCAATAGGGCCCTTTTTTGTTGGAGAGGGGTCAAACTGTCTATAAAAGTAATTACCGTTTTTTTTATTTCCTGGTCTATCTCTTGCGACTTTCCGGGTTGATAAATAAGGTTTAAGGTAAATAGGATAACAATTACTTTTTTCATCAAATTGATTTTGGTTTTGAAGTGCTATTAATTTTGCCACGGTTACGATTAATTAAATATAACTAAAGGTTACCTGGAAATACTGAATTTCGTATTGATTCTGGGCTAAAGATCATTATTTATATGGTCTTTCAATTAGAAGCTATAAGGGAAAATTTGAATGAATCCGTATGTATCTCTTCGTATTTGTATTTCGGTAATAATAATTATTGTCCGGAAAATGAGCATCTATTATTTTGTAATACATGATAATTCCATTGCATACACAATTGATATTCCATAATTTACGTTTTATTGATCGAGATATCAGCAGCGTTAGCTAAAAGAAATAATCAATCATGTTTAAGAAAAATTACCTTATTTATACTGTCACCATCCTTTTTGCCATTTTAATGGTGGCCTACAGCCTTTTTTCAGAAAAGAAAAATCAACAGCTGGGCTTTATTGGGGTGCAAAAAAATGGGGTAACGAGCGGTGCCCAGGATAGAATATATTGGTCAGAACTGCTCTATAAAATTTCTTATCCTGTTATTCATAATCTGTCTGAGGGTACACTTAAAAAGAATATGCCTTTGGAAACATCAGAAGGATACGGAATGCAGGCAGACAGGGTTTCTCACCTGGAAGCTGTAGGTCGTACGATGGCGGGTGTTGCCCCCTGGCTGGCTTTGCCGGATGATAATACCAAAGAAGGGGAAATGAGGAAGAAATTAAGGGGAGAATTGTTAAAGGGTATCGCCAATGCAGTGAACCCCCAAAGCCCTGATTACCTTAATTTTCGTACAGAGAACCAGCCAATTGTTGATGCCGGATGCATGGCACATGCTTTTTTGAGGGCGCCAAAGGCATTGTGGGAACCCCTGGACCCGGAAACAAAAAAACGTGTGGTGGCAGAATTCAAAAGTTTGCGCGACCGTAATGGTCCGGATAATAACTGGGTTTTCCTGGCTGGTATACGCGAAGCTTTTCTCCTGAAAATAGGGGAGCAGTATGATGAAGAAAGAATCAAACTGGCCCTTAAGAGAATCAATGAATGGTACAAAGGTGATGGCTGGTATGCTGATGGTGCTACGTTCAGCATAGATTATTATAATTCTCATGTAATACATCCTGTTGTGGTTGATTTGTTGAAGGTCACCACAGAAAAGGGGCTGTCTTCACAAGCGGATCTCGACCTGGCCATAAAACGTATGGCTCGTCATGCGGAATTCCTGGAGCATATTATTTCACCTGAGGGAACATACCCGGTATTTGGCAGGTCCATCACATACCGCACGGCCGCTTTCCAGGCGCTCGCCCAAACGGCGTTAATGGAGAAATTGCCAGATTATATGGAACCGGCACAGGTTCGTTGCGGGTTAACTGCGGTTATGCATAACCTTTATGATCATGGTCGCAACTTTGATGCTAATGGCTGGTTGGTACTGGGCTTTAACGGGCATCAGCCATTGGTGGCAGATGTGTATACTTCTACTGGCAGCCTGTATATGGCAACGCTCGGATTCCTGGCTTTAGGATTGCCTTTGGAAAGCAGGTTCTGGTCTGATCCACCTGCCGACTGGACATCCAAAAAAGCCTGGAGCGGACAGTTGTTCAAGCGAGACTACCATGTAGATTACTAGAACTGG
>JAHEFC010000568.1:1433-2226 GCA_024640385.1 Sphingobacteriales bacterium | reverse complement strand
ACCTTACAATAAGGGTTTCAGGATATGCGGTGAATTTTGTGAGACTTTCTCGTGAACAGCAGATGGATGTAATTAACCGCACCTTTCATGGGTGATACACAGGAGGCACTATATATGAGCGAAAAAGAATCTTCCGGGCAGGTGCCTCTCGAGGCTAAAAATCCTTATGCACTTAGAGTTGATCTTGGAAAAGGGATCTCTGATTCTGAGATCAGGGAAGCACTTGCCACAGGAGATATGGGATTCCTTCACTCATTCACTACCGGATCAACTGTTGACGGTCCAGGGATACGCCTTGTAGCCTGGACATCGGGATGCCAGTTCCGCTGCCTTTATTGTCACAATCCGGATACATGGAAAATGTCCAATGGGATACCCGTAACAATTACCAGGGCAACTGAAGAATTAGGAAAGTATACTTCAGGATTAAAGATCATGGGGGGCGGATTTACTCTGAGTGGCGGAGAACCGCTCATGCAGGACCGTTTTGCAGTCAGATTATTTTCTGCTGCAAAAAAAATGGGAATACATACCGCACTGGACACAAACGGAAGTCTTGGTAAGCGGCTGAGTGAAGCTGATCTGGGAAATATTGATCTGGTGCTGCTGGACATTAAAGCATGGGATCCTCATCTTCACCGAAGGCTTACAGGCTTTGACGTTGCCCCTGTGCTTGAATTCGCCAGCCATCTGGCAGATATTAAAAAACCTGTCTGGCTGAGATATGTACTTGTTCCCGGTCTGACAGACAATATTGAGGATATATCGTTGATTGCAGGATTTGCAGCAAAAT
>JAHEFC010000568.1:0-1423 GCA_024640385.1 Sphingobacteriales bacterium | reverse complement strand
TTCACCAGCTGGGAGAATTCAAATGGAAGGAACTCAAACTTAAATATGCTCTGGAAGGATTGGATCCTCCTGCCTCTGAAATCATTCAAGAGGCGTGCAAACAGTTCCGGACCGCAGGGCTGAAAACCTATTGATCCTGCTGAAAACAACCTGTCTTTAGAAAACATAAATATGAATGCAATTTTTGACATCCTCCGCTATCACCCCGAACTGGCAGTTTTCCTGATACTTTCCATGGGATTCGCCATAGGTCTTATAAAAATCGGAAACTTTAAAGTCGGTGCAGTTCTCGGAACATTGTTTGCCGGTGTAATAATCGGCCAGATTGGTATTCAGGTAGCACCGATAGTAAAAATCATATTCTTTGACCTTTTTCTTTTCGCAACAGGTTATAAGGTAGGGCCGCAATTCTTCAGAGGCTTGAAGAAGGATGCAGTACCCCAATTAATCCTTACAGTAGTCATTTGTACCACCTGCCTGCTGACAGCTTATGTCATGGCGGGTATTATGGGTTATGATCTTGGTACTACAGCCGGTATGCTTGCCGGCGCCTTTACAGAATCGACTGTAATAGGAACAGCGAGTGAAGCAATAACCCGCCTTTCAATTCCGGATGAACAGAAAACACAACTCATGAATAACATACCGGTGGCGTATGCTGTTACTTATCTCATCGGAACTACCACGCTGGTGTGGTTTCTCTCTTCTGCGGCACCGAAAATTTTACGTTTAGATCTGAAGGATGCGTCCAGGAAACTCGGAGAGAAACTCGGTGGCAGGTCAGAAAATGATCCGGGTCTCGATTCAGCATTCCAGGACTGGTCTTACCGTGCATTCAGGATTGGAAAGTGCGCTTGGGTTGGAAAAACGGTTTCGGAAATAGAAAATAGTATACCCGGAGCAAGGATATTCATACAACGTTTAAGGCATGTTGATAAAGTGTCTGAACCTGATCAGGATACAGTAATCTATGAGGGTGATATAGTTGCTGTCAGAGCGCGCAAAGCAGTGATGCTTGAGATCAGCAGCTTTGCCGGAGAGGAAACTGCTGACAGGGAAATCCTGGATTTCCCGATTGCCTACAGGGAAATAATAATTTCAAAGAAAAAGGCCATAAGTAAAACTCTTGGACAGATTGCGACTCAGCATGGCTATGGAGTAGTGCTGCTTAAGCTGATCAGGGGTGGTCAGGAGATTCCATTCGACCTGGAAACCCGACTTGATTACGGCGATTTGCTCAAAGTATCAGGCAGATTGCCTGACATCGAGTGTGCTGCGAGGGAAATCGGTTTTATTGAGCCCCTATCCCCTGCCACCGACATGATCTTCGTCGGATCGGGAATATTATTAGGAGGGCTTTTAGGTTTACTCTCGCTGAATATAGCCGGGATTGAATTAACTCTTACCACCAGCGGAGGAGCAT
>JAHEFC010000273.1 GCA_024640385.1 Sphingobacteriales bacterium | reverse complement strand
AGGAGTCTCGCTTTTTTCTCCACGGATATAACCAATCGAACGCAGGCCACAGGACCTGGCGGCAAATGCAGTAGCTACAATATGGTTCGACCAGGCTCCGCCTGAGGTCACAATGGTGGTGCAGTTTGTTTGAATGCCATTGAGCAGGTAATATTTCAGTTTAAAGAATTTATTTCCTGAACAAATGGGATGGATCAGGTCGGTTCTCAGTATGTCCCATGTTATGGAACCATCATCATAAAAGGAATTATCGACCGTTTCAGTAATGATCCGTTCTTTTGCCAGGTCTTCAAACCAGGCTAAATAATGCCCGGACCGATTTAAATCCATTAATGATTAGATTTGCAATCCAAAATTGATAATAAGTTCGCATGAAACCAACCCTTTTGATACTGGCAGCCGGAATGGCCTCCCGATACGGGGGAATGAAACAGATTGAAGCATTTGGACCTTCGGGAGAAACCATCATGGATTATTCCATCTATGATGCCATCAGGGCTGGTTTCGGCAAGGTGGTTTTTATCATTCGTGAAGAGTTTGCTGATAATTTCAAATCAATATTTGAGCCTAAGCTCGCAGGCAAAGTAGAAATTGATTATGTTTTCCAGGAACTCACTTCATTTACCGGCGGGCGCGTAATACCGGCCGACCGGACCAAGCCCTGGGGTACGGCACATGCCGTGCTTTGCGCAAAAGATGCTGTGAGAGAGCCTTTCGCTGTGATCAATGCCGATGATTTTTACGGCAGGGATGCTTTTGAGAAAGCCTCAAAATTCCTTACCAGTGAATGTAACAACAGCACCTGGTCTATCATAGGGTATGAGTTGCTCAATACGTTATCTGAGCATGGCACGGTGAACAGGGGAGTTTGCCAGGTGGATGCCCATGGTAACCTGGCTTCCATAGTGGAACGCCTGAACATCAGTGACCAGGCTGGCAAGATCATTTGTGAAGATGATCATGAACCCAGGGAGATTTCCAGGGACTCTAAGGTCTCAATGAATTTCTGGTGTTTCTCGCCTTATGTGTTTGATTTTTCAGAAGCTTTATTTCATGCTTTTCTGGACAAGAATATATCGGTTCCCAAGTCTGAGTTCTTCATTCCACTGGTAGCTGACGAATATATCCGCCAGAGTAAAGGGGTGATACGGGTGATCCCTACATCGTCTTCCTGGTTCGGGGTCACTTATAAGCAGGATGCACCGGCTGTTAAAGCGGCCATTGATCAGTTGGTGAGTTCGGGTGAGTATCCGGCAGGGCTCTGGTAGCAGGTGGCAGGTTGCAGGTTACAGGTTGCAGGTTACAGGTTGCAGAGATATTGAAATAAAAAGAGGCCAGATGATTCCGGCCTCTTTTTATTATTTAGGTAACTTGCTATAACTACTTATCGATCAATTTATTCTACTTTCTGATCAAAGTACTACTTTAACCATAAATACGCAGTCTTCGATCTTTTTGACCTGCTGTACCCTTTCCATTCCCCGTATAGAAGAAGTAGATGGCACTTTAATATTGGCAGAAGTATCAGACTCTTTAAGTTCTTCGATGGTTTTAAGAATATGCCTTGATTTGATGGCAAACACAACCCCTTCGGCCGTTGTCTGGCGTGCATTCAGAATACCGATCACTTCACCATTGCTGTTCAGTACTGGTCCTCCGGAGTTGCCTGGATTGGCTGAGATGGTGATCTGGCTGGACATGGTATCACCCATTAGTCCGCTTTTTGCGCTCAGGTAACCTTCGCCGTATACGATCTCATCTTTAGGGAAGCCCAGGGTGAATACCGGCTCGGACAGGTCGGAAGAAGTTCTTCTGAAACCATAAGGCAGGCTGCTCAGGGGATGGAAATCTTCATCGTCAATTTTCAATATGGCAAGATCCCTTTTAGAATCAGTATAAATGATTTTGGCGCGGAGGTCCTGCCCCTTAGAATTCTGTACAAAGATCTGGGATGCATTGGCCACTACGTGGGCTGAAGTCAGCAGGTAGCCTTTAGGGTCCACCAGGAAGCTGGTTCCGCCAAAAGTTACGGAGGCATTGGGGTCGATCTTTTTCTTCACATCGTTCAGCTGTACGTCCTGGCTATTGGTCCGGACTTCCAGTTTATTGACCTTTCTGCGCAGTTCTTCGATATCCTTGATGGGTGCCTTAGGTGAGAAAAACAGGGTGAGGCCACTGATGGCCAGGGCGGTAATACCTGCGATTGACGCGGCCACCGCGATAGTTCTGCGGTATTTCTCCCAGAACTGCACGATACGGCCTTTTTCAGTAGGCTGGTATTCGCTGATCTCCCCGCTTTCCTTCATGGTGTGATGTACATCATAAAGGTTAGCCTTGAAGCGCTTCACAGTAGCATAGCGGCTTAATTCTTCAACAAAGAAATGATGTTCAACTACGAATTGGTCAACTTCAGGGTTCGATTTGCGTAACTCTTCAAAGTTGGCCCTTTCCTGGTCGTTCATTTCACCCCTCAGGTAGCGTTCAGCGGCATCCAGTAAAAGGATCTGGTCCATTTATATCCCGTTTTTATATTGAGCAAAGAATAATTTCTTCAATCTCATAAGGCACTTGTACTTCTGGTTCTTGGCATTGTCAGAGTTCGTATAACCGAAATACGAGGAAATCTCCTGCATATTCTTGTTGTGGATATAGAACGCTTCCAACAGACTTTTACATGGTTCACCGATCTTACCCAGGGCACTCCTCATGATCCCGTATTGCCGGTCCAGCTTTTCGTGCACTTCAACATCATCTTCCACGGGTACGATCTCTTCAAAATTGTCCACCGGCGTCTCAAACCTCCTGTTACTCTGCAGTCTTTTCAGCCAGAGGCGCCTGGAAACGGAGTAAATATAGGTCCGGATCTGGCAGTTCAGCTCGAAAGCCTCTGATTTAGAGTTCTGGTAGAGTACAATTAATGCCTCCTGGAATATATCCCTGGCATCATCTTCAGACCCATTATTGTTGATAATCAGCTGTTGTATAAGCTTATAATTATCCTGGTAAATGGTTTCGATGGCCGATTTATCGTTTTTTGCCAGTCTTTTGAGCAGTTCTGCTTCTTTGAAATATTTGCTCACCTGCGGATATTAATACTTTATTAAGGCTTTTTGTAACCCAAAGCAACGAAAAAAAAAATTTAAAAAACCGAGGTTACCTTTTTATATCAATTGGTATTAATCATCACATACATTCAATCACTACCAAAAAAATCAAATCGAATGAAAAAGGTTTTCGCAATCCTGGCTATCGCAGCCCTCGCATCATGCGGTGGATCTACTGAATCAACTGAAGCTACTGCTGACACTGCTGCTGCTACAACTGTAGATACAGTTGCTGCTCCTGCTGTTGTTGACTCTGCTGCTGCTGTTGTTGATTCTGCTGCTAAAGCTGCAGTTGATACTCTGAAGAAGTAAGAATTTTTATATGGCAAGCAATCGTTGAGGCCGTTCCGTTTCTACGGGATGGCTTTTTTTTTGCAGGTTCCAGGTTGCAGGTTCCAGTTTGCAGTATAAAACACTGCAACCTGCAACCTACCTCCTGCAACCTGCAAAAAAATAGTCCCGCCGGAGCGGGACTGCAAGCAATCAAATTGGGGCCTTTCAGGAAAACTAGTCTAATACATTGAAGATCCGGGCAGGTACCGATTTATTTTTTAGCGTCACTTCACCAAGGTTCTCACAACTGAACCTGTCTTTGATCAACTCGTACGTATTATTATTAACAATAATTTGATTGGGTTTGGCCGCTGATTGCAGCCGCTGGGCGGTATTCACGATATCCCCGATCACTGTATAGTCAAAACGCCGTAAACTGGCAGACCCAATGTTGCCTGAGATCAGGTCTCCTGTATTCAGGCCTATCGAAACCTTGGGCATGAAATTCATCTCATCTTCTTTTCCCAGCGCATCGATCTGCCTTCTGATCGCCAGGCATGACTCAACAGCCCGGTCCAGGTGATTTTCTCCCCTGAAGACCGCCATAACCGCATCGCCCATGAACTTATCCACATGTCCGCTCTGGCCAATGATCTCTTTTACGATGATATCAAAATATTTGTTCAACATCTCCACCACTTCATTCACCGGCTGGGTTTCAGCAATGGAAGTGAAACCAACAATATCAACAAATACTACAGTGGCATTGATGTGCTCATTGCGGGTCACTGAATCTTCAAAATTTGAAGTGCTCATATAATCCAGTACCGCTTCGTCCACATACATCTTGAGGATGTTATTCTCTTTGATGGCATTGAGGGTTTCCCTGATCTGCTTAACATGGGCAAGCGTTTTGCCCATGGTCAGTTCAAGGTCGTTGAAATCTACCGGCTTAAGCAGGAAATCAAAGGCCCCCCGGTTCATGGCTGATCTGATATTTTCCATGTCACCATAAGCTGAAATGATCACAGCTTTGATCAGTGGACTGGTTTCGTGTAACCTTGATAGTAAGGTGAGCCCGTCCATTTCGGGCATATTGATATCGCTCAGCACAATGTCAATATCCGG
Source organism: Sphingobacteriales bacterium (assembly GCA_024640385.1). Taxonomy (GTDB): domain Bacteria; phylum Bacteroidota; class Bacteroidia; order Chitinophagales; family Chitinophagaceae; genus Pollutibacter. The sequence continues at coordinate 1,280 of JAHEFC010000273.1, read as the reverse complement.
ATGCTCCTGGATGCGTTCCAGGGCCTGCTTGCCGTTCATGGCAAATACAAACTCATACTGGTGCTCACGGATCTGTTTCCTGAACTTCTGTTTGATCAGAAACTCAAGATCCGCCTCATCGTCAGCAACTAATATCTTTGCCATTAGTTCAATTTAAGTTTTTCCTTGAGAATATTAAAATCAAGGGGTTTTGTGAGGAAATCGTCCGCTCCCAGTTCCATGGCTTTATTGAAATTCTCCGCATCACCATAGGCGGTGATCATCATCACTACCGGCGGGGGATTCTCATACCGCTCTTTGATATGATGAAGCAGTTCCAGGCCACTCATGCCGGGCATATTGATGTCAGACAGGATCAGTACCGCTTCGTGGTGGTGGTTGCTCAGGTAGGTCAGCGCTTCTTCACCCGAAAAAGCAAATGCCAGTTCCACAGCTCCTATGCGTAACTCCCTCCTGAACCTTTGTTCAAACAACATCTGGATATCCTTTTCATCATCAACAACAAGTATTTTCATATATGTGTGTTTTCATTTTTTTATTGACTAATTGGCTAATTAGCTGATTAGCTAATTAGCCAATCTCATACCGGCAATTTGATCACAAATTCCGTGAATTCTCCTTCTTTCGAATTCATCTTTAATTCGCCGCCATGCCCCTGGGTGATGATATCATAACTCAGCGACAAACCAAGTCCGGTTCCCTTGCCGGTTGGTTTGGTGGTGAAAAATGGCTGGAAGATCTTATCCTTTACGGCATCAGGAATTCCATTGCCATTATCCCTGATCGTTATATAAACCCATTTCCTGCCTTTGTCTACCAACCTGGTATTTACACGAATGCTGGGAGAATAATCGGGGATGCCTGAATTCTTCTTTTCGTTGACAGCATAAAATGCATTGTTCAGGATATTCAGTAATGCACGGCCAATATCCTGAGGTAACAGCGGTACTTTGGTAATGGCCGGATCAAGATGAACATCAATTGTGGCATTGAAGTTCTTGTCCTTGGCCCTCAATCCATGATAACTAAGTCTCACGTATTCGTCTACCATTTCGTTCAGGTCCACCGGTTCTTTCAGGCCAGTCCCTTTTCTTGAATGCTGCAACATTCCCTTGACAATACTGTCGGCCCTCTTTCCGTGAAAATTGATCTTATCCTGGTTTTGGCGGATATTATTTATCAGGGCAATAAGATGGGTTTTATCGCCATCACTCAACTGCATTTTATCCAGGTCTTCTTTCAGTTCCTCAGCCAGCTCCTGGTTGACCTCCGAAAAATTG
>JAHEFC010000272.1 GCA_024640385.1 Sphingobacteriales bacterium | reverse complement strand
AGAATTCAAAGCCTTCATTGAAAAATCGGGTATACCTGCTGCATGGACCATTTTAGGACTCAGTGCATTAGCAACTGACCACCCGCTCAATGTCGGCATGCTGGGTATGCATGGTAATTACGGACCGAATGTACTCACCAACCAGTGTGATGTATTGATCGCTGTGGGTATGCGTTTCGATGATCGTGTAACGGGACGCCTGGATAAATATGCCAAGCAGGCCAAAGTGATACACCTTGATATAGACCCTGCAGAAATTGACAAGAATGTAAAAACTACCGTTCCTGTCTGGGGCGATTGCAGGGAAACCCTTCCACTGCTTACTGAAAAGATCGAGCAGAAAGTTTATCCGCAGTGGCTGCAAAGGTTTAAAGAACATCAGCAACAGGAAGAAGAGATCGTGATCAAAGACGAGCTCAATCCGAAGACAGATATCATGTCGATGGGCGAAGTCATCAATATACTTAACGAGATCAATGGCGGTGAAGCCATCATTGTATCAGACGTAGGCCAGCACCAGATGGTAGCCTGCAGGTATGCAAAGTTCAACCAAACCAGGAGCAATGTAACCTCCGGTGGTTTAGGGACCATGGGCTTTGGTTTACCGGCGGCCATTGGAGCAAAATTCGGTGCACCGGACAGAACGGTAGTGGCCGTGATCGGCGATGGCGGTTTCCAGATGACCATACAGGAACTGGGTACCATCATGCAATCCAAGGTGAACGTAAAGATCCTGATCCTGAACAATAGGTTCCTTGGAATGGTAAGGCAATGGCAGCAACTCTTCCACGAAAAAAGATATTCATTCGTGGATATTGAAAGTCCTGATTTTGTAATGGTTGCCAAAGGTTACGGCATTGCTGGGCAGTCGGTTTCAGAAAGGGAGAACTTACGGGGAGCCATAGCCGAAATGCTTGCCCACGACGGGGCTTACCTGCTGGAAGTGATGGTGGGCAAAGAGAATAATGTATTCCCGATGGTACCGCAGGGTAGCGGAGTGGCGGAGATACGCTTGAAGTAGCAGGTTGCAGGTGGCAGGTGGCAGGTTGCCTTAAGCAGGTTACAGGCAGCAGGTTGCAGGTTGCAATTAGCCAATTAGATAATTAGTCAATTAGTCAATTTATTATGAAACAGGAATTCACAATCACAGTATACACCGAGAACCAGATCGGGCTGTTGAATCGAATAGCGATCATGTTCTCCAGGAGAAAGATCAATATTGAGAGTTTGAACACTTCTCCTTCTGAGATCGACGGCATTCACAGGTTCACAATCGTGATCCAGGAATTTGAAGAAGTGGTCAAGAAACTGGTGCGCCAGATCGAAAAGCAGGTGGATGTGCTGAAAGCATATTACAACACCAACGATGAGATTGTATGGCAGGAACTGGCACTGTACAAAGTGCCCACTGAAGTGATCACAGAAAAAGTAAAAGTGGAACGATTGCTGCGTGAGCATGGGGCCAGGGCGGTGGTGATCCGTAAGGACTATACCATTTTCGAAACATCCGGCCATAGGGAAGAAACGGAGAAACTCATTTCCGTACTGGAACCATTTGGCCTTATCGAATTTGTGAGAAGTGCCAGGGTGGCCATCATCAAGAACAGTGCGGGCTTCCATGAGAAACTGCGTGAGTTTGAACAGGCAGAGCCTTCTGAAGAAGTGATCGAGAATGAGTTCCTGGACAAGCAGGACGAAGTATTCAGCATGTAATTCTATATACAACCAAAATCAAAAATCTAAATCAACACAAATGGCTAAGCTTAATTTCGGTGGCACAGTGGAAAATGTGGTGACGCGCGAAGAATTCCCATTATCAAAAGCACAGGAAGTGCTGAAAAACGAAGTAGTTGCAGTGATCGGATATGGTGTACAGGGACCCGGACAGGCCCTGAACCAGAAAGAGAACGGCATCAACGTAATTGTAGGACAAAGGAAAAATTCCAAAAGCTGGGACAAGGCCGTACGCGATGGCTTCGTTCCGGGAGAAACCCTATTCGAGATCGAAGAGGCACTCGAGAAAGGCACTATCATTTGCTACCTGCTTTCTGATGCAGCGCAGATCGCCATGTGGCCCACGGTAAAGAAACATCTTACCCCAGGTAAAGCTTTATATTTTTCACACGGTTTCGGTATCACTTACAATAACCAGACAGGCATCGTCCCCCCTCCTGATGTTGACGTGTTCCTGGTTGCTCCTAAAGGTTCCGGAACATCGCTTCGCCGTATGTTCCTCCAAGGGCGTGGCCTGAACTCCAGCTACGCCATCTTCCAGGATGCCACTGGCCGTGCATTTGAGCGCGTAGTGGCACTGGGTATAGCTATCGGTAGCGGATACCTGTTTGAAACCACTTTCAAGAAAGAAGTGTACTCAGACCTTACCGGCGAAAGAGGAACGCTGATGGGCTGTATTCAGGGTATTTTTGCAGCACAGTACCAGGTGCTTCGTGAAAGAGGACATAGTCCTTCCGAGGCTTTCAACGAAACCGTTGAAGAACTGACGCAATCACTAATGCCGCTGGTAGCAGAAAACGGAATGGATTGGATGTATGCCAACTGTTCAACCACTGCACAGCGCGGAGCCCTCGACTGGTGGAAGAAGTTCAGGGATGCCACACTTCCTGTATTCAACGAGTTATACGACAGTGTAGCTGCAGGAAAAGAAAGCCAGCGCAGCATTGACAGCAATAGCAAAGCAGACTACCGTGAAGGCCTTGAAAAAGAACTGGCGGAACTGCGTGACAGTGAACTATGGCAGGCAGGTAAAACAGTAAGAAGCCTGCGTCCTGAAAACCAGCCTGCAGCCGTTGAAGCCAAAGCCTAGCTGTAAAAGCAAAAGCATGATAACTACCCAAGCAAACAATATAACCAACACTGAACATGCCAAGCTCGCCAGCGAGCTTGGCATGGATTTCAGTGCCACCCTGGAGAGAGTAAGGAAAGTGGCTTATAAAACCCCGCTTGTTCTTAACCTCAATCTGTCCCGTAAATATGCCTGCAATGTTTTTCTCAAACGTGAAGACCTGCAGGTGGTGCGTTCCTATAAATTACGCGGTGCATATAATATGATGAGCCGCCTCCCCCAGGAACAGCTTGCAAAAGGTGTTGTTTGTGCCAGTGCCGGTAATCATGCCCAGGGTTTTGCCTATAGCTGTAAAAAGCTAAATGCAAAAGGAGTCATCTTTATGCCCGTGATCACGCCAAAACAAAAGATCAACCAGACCAGGATGTTTGGGGAAGATGCCGTTGAGATCAGGCTGATAGGTGATAATTTCGACGAGTGTGCCGAAGCTGCAAAAGCATATACGGAACAGAACAAGATGACCTTCATCCCTCCCTTTGAAGATGAAAGGATCATCGAAGGCCAGTCTACAGTGGGCCTCGAAATCCTGCAGGACCTTAACCATATCGATTACATCTTTCTGCCGGTAGGTGGAGGCGGACTTGCCGCGGGTGTTGGTCTTGTATTCAAAAATTTCTCACCCTCAACAAAAGTGATCGGTATCGAACCCGAGGGAGCTCCTTCCATGAAGGAAGCATTCAGGCACGGTCATCCCGTTACGCTGGAACATATAGACAGGTTTGTTGACGGCGCCGCAGTGAAAAGAGTGGGTGACCTTACTTACAGGATTTGCAGCCAGGTGCTGGACGATATGGATGTGGTTGCTGAAGGAAAGATCTGTTCTACCATTCTCAAGCTCTATAATGAAGATGCCATAGTAGTTGAACCTGCCGGCGCATTATCCATTGCTGCCCTGGACGACTATGCAGACCAGATCATAGGCAAAACTATTGTTTGCATTGTCAGCGGAAGCAACAACGATATAGACCGCATGCCTGAGATCAAAGAAAGATCTTTACAATACGAAGGACTAAAGCATTATTTCCTTATCCGGTTCGCCCAACGTCCCGGCGCCCTTAAAGAGTTCGTCAACGACGTGCTAGGAAAAACAGACGACATCACCAGGTTTGAGTACATGCAAAAAACCAACAAAGAAGCAGGGCCAGCACTGGTAGGTATTGAATTGCAATCCAGGCACGATTACGAAGCGCTGATCAACAAGATGCGTGAACGCGGTATCGACTACACAGAGATTAACAAAGACGATACACTGTTCGGATATCTCATTTAATTGGTAACACACTGGTTGTCATGATATACTGCATGAACCTTGTATTGCAGTCAGTTCACTTATGGCAGCAATGCCATAGCACCCGCGGCACTACGGCTTTTTATTCAATCAACTGGTTAACAGAACATTAATCATATAGATCCTATGCAGTTCAGTTTTCAACATCTTTGAAAACAAAAATCAACATGATCTGCGTTACAGAATTTCGATAAATGTGGATTACTGGCATGTTTTCACACTACTTGACTTTGCATTAAATTGATTATCAAATGCGAAAAAAATAGTTAATAACATTTGATAAAAATATCAGCAACAATTCTAATTTTAATACACCGATATCTCTTCAAAGGCTCTCTCTCATTCATAATCCAATGCTGTAAAAACCGCTGCTTTTCCCTGAATGCAGAAGGTAATTAACAAGGAGTTTTAAAAACACCAAAGTGTATTGTATGCATGAACAGACCCTTCATAACGAAAACAATTCGACCTTCTACTACTGTTTCGATGATGCAGTTGAAGTGATATTCAGGAATATATCCAACCAGATCCGGTTCAAATACACCTGGGAAGATGTAATGCTGATCCTGGAACTGAAGGACGAATATTATGATCTTTGCTCACAGCATAATTCGGACGATACCGTCTGCGAATTCCCAATCGAGATCGATGAGGAAGATCTCAGAAAACATATACTTTATCACGCCCCCCATAATGATCTTGAGATCTCGGAAGAAGACCTGATCGAGATCCTGGATGCCGAACTCGTCTACTTTGAGCAGAACGGAGCTCTCCGGGATGCCGGCGAATGGCTTAACTGAAGAATGTGAGGAATGTGATAAATGTGGGAGTGTGATGAATGAAATGTGAGAATGTCCAGTTGCCCGATTTACTTCATTTCGCCACATTTACTTCATTAACCACATTCATTCTCCACATTAACCACATTCATTCATCACATTTTCCACATTTATCACATTCCTCCACATTATTCAGGGATTTTTGCCCAAAATTCCGTAAATTCACACGTTGCTTGTCGTTGATATTAGAATCCGTCTATAGAAATTCCCTTTTATTTGAATAACTTCTAAAATTGCTTCATACATATGACAAGCAAAATGGGATTATACCGTCCGGAATTTGAGCACGATGCCTGTGGGATCGGTTTTGTTGCCAATATCAAGAGCAATAAAAGCCACAAAATAGTCTCGGACGCCTTAACAATTCTGGAGAATATGGAGCACCGCGGGGCCTGCGGCTGTGAGAATAACACCGGCGATGGTGCTGGTATCCAGATCCAGACACCCCACGAGTTCTTCTTCGAAGAATGCCTGAAACTGGGCATTCACCTGCCGCCATTCGGCAAATACGCAGTAGGCGTGATCTTCTTCCCCAAGGAGTTGAAACTTCGTGAAGAAAGCCGCGAGATATTTATACGCACAGCCGAGAAACTGGGACTCGAGATCCTTACCTGGAGAAAAGTACCCGTGAATCCTTCCGGAATCGGAGCCACCGCCCTCTCGGTGGAGCCCGTAATGGAACAGGTTTTCATCGCCTGCCCGGATCATATTACCGATCCGTTGGTGTTCGAAAGAAAACTATTCGTTCTCCGCAACCATTCCAGCCATATCATCAACAATACGGTGCGTAAAGACAAT
>JAHEFC010000271.1:4017-5792 GCA_024640385.1 Sphingobacteriales bacterium | reverse complement strand
GATATAGGCTTATCGAAAGCTTTCTACCATCAAACCCCTGCTGCCTATGAATTGACAGGGCTTGAGGATATACGTAAGATGATCCGGCCCCGGAAGAAATTTGCCCACAAGGGTCAATTGGGAACTGCCCTGCTGATGGGTGGCAGCAGGGGTCTGATGGGTGCCGCTATCCTGGCCGCCCGGGCCTGCCTGAGATCGGGAGCCGGGAAACTGATCTGCCGGATCCCGGCCTGCGGGCTTGACCTGCTACAGGTGGCCGTGCCGGAAGCGATCTGTAGTGTGGATGCAAACCAGGATTTCCTGGCCAATCATCCGGGGAAGCTGGGAGCATACAATGCCATTGGAATTGGACCGGGTATTGGCAAAGAGAATTATACCAGGGATCTTTTACAGCAAATGCTGCAAGTCAGGGATATCCCCATGGTGCTGGATGCCGATGCCCTCAACATCATAGCTGAAGAAGGCTGGCAGGAACAAATTCCCAGGGGTTCAGTGATCACGCCGCATGTCGGCGAATTTTCAAGGTTGTTTGGCACGTCAGGTGACCATTTTGAACGGATCTCCAGGGCCAGGGAGTTTTCCACAAGACTGGGGATTTTTATTCTTGTAAAAGGCCAAAACAGCTATTTATCCACACCAGGAGGCATGGGTTATTTCAATTCCACGGGAAATCCGGGAATGGCAAAGGCAGGGTCGGGGGATGTACTAACGGGTATGCTTACTGGTTTATTGGCCCAGAAATACAGTGTGGATGAGGCTTGCAGGATTTCTGTCTTTTTACATGGAATGGCCGGGGATATGGCAAAAATGGAACATTCAGAATTTGGCGTAATCGCCTCAGACTTAATTGAAAAGATTGGATTTTGCTACCTGAAAGTTTTTACTATTTGAAGGGCTTACCTTACCTTTACCCTGCTAAAATCTATCCTTCCTACGAAAATCCAGAATATCCGGTATCTGGTGATAAGATCAAACGCTTATCCAATTCACAAGCTAATTTTAAATTATGAGAAAAAATTCTACCCGGATTATTCTTGTTGCTATCACCTTGCTGCTAAACACCAGTTTATTTGCCGCGGATTTTATTGTCACCAGTGCTGCTGATGCAGGGCCCGGTACGTTAAGGCAAGCACTTGCTGATGCGGACAACAGCCCTGGAGCAGATAACATAACATTCAATATTGGTTTTTTAGAGCCGATCATTTTGAATAGTGCTCTACAGGTGAACAGTCCAGTGAACATCAATGGTTTTGGACCAACAGCCGGTGATGATGGAACCATTACAGGAAGGTCCATTGTTATTGGCCTGATCGCATCAGGTTTCAATGCCATTGAAGTAAACTCAGGTGATGTGACCATATCCGGTCTAGCTATTTACAGTGACGGTAACCCCCGTATGACCAACGGTATTTATATAGGTATTGCAGGTGGTACCGGTGGCCCAGTCAAGATCTGGGGTAACTATATTGGCGCCGACGAATTCGCTTCCATACCCAATAACTCCGGAGCTACAAACAGTGGTATCAATATTTCCCAGGAGAATACAGCCTTTTATACCTATGCAAATCCAAGGGTGATTGTTGGTACTGATGGTGATGGTGTTAATGACGATCATGAAGGGAATCTTATTTCAAATAATACAACTGCAGGTGTCTATGTTGGAAACGTGGACAATATTGTAATTGCCGGTAACTGGATCGGAACACAAGCCAATGGATCTGCCACCAATATCTGGCAGCGTGGAAACGGTGTCGGTGTATTATTGGATGGGCAGA
>JAHEFC010000271.1:1060-4007 GCA_024640385.1 Sphingobacteriales bacterium | reverse complement strand
AAATGGAAGCGCTAACAACCGTGTTGGTTCAGACCTTAATGGTACCAGTGATACCTTCGAAAAGAATGTAATCAGTGGTAACAGGCAGAATGGTGTGGTGATCCAGGGCAGAAGCAGCAACAATCTTGTTGCGGGTAATAATATCGGTCTTAATGCTGAGGAATCCAACGCAGGTGGAAACAAAGGTAATTCTCAATATTTTGAAGGTAATGGGGTCCTGATCTACGACGCACCCAATAATGAGATCAGGCGTAACATTATTTCATCAAATAACAGGAATGGTATTACGGTGTTTTCAGGTAATGTAGTAAATCCTTCCAGCGGTAATAATATCATGTCAAACCTGATTGGCACATCCTCATTGGGTAGTCCTTTTGGGAACGGTGGCTGGGGTATTCAGCTTATCAATTTTGGTAACGGTTCTGTAGTAGACAATATCATTGGATCAAACGATGATGGAACTCTTGACAATGCAGAAGCCAATCTGATCGGCAACAACGCTAAAGATGGCGTTTCATTATCACAGACCAGTACAGGTACAGTAGCCAGGAACAGAATCTCACGTAATATATTTGGAGGCAATAATGGTCCTACAGCCGGTGAGGGTGCCGGCCTGGCGATCAACCTGCTTGCCGGTGGCAATAATGCCGATGGTATCACAGTGAATGATGCAGGTGATACAGATGCCGGAGCAAATACGCTTTTCAATTACCCAGTAATTACACAATTCGGTGTTGATCCTCTTTTCGTATCTATCGTAGGTACCGTAAATGCAGGTGCCACTATGCAATTCTATCTTGCCAGTGCTGACGCAGCCCCGGCAAATCCAAACTATAAAGAAGGTGCAACTTTCCTGATCAATGCAACTGATAACGGCCCTGGTGATGATGATCCAACTCCAGGCGCATTCAGCTTCCTGATCCAGCAGTCAGACCTGGCAACTCCTGTTGCTGCAGGTGTTGAAGTAAATGCCATAGCTTTCAGTGCCGCTTCAGGTGCAGCCAATACATCAGAATTCTCTGCTGTTACCGCTACCATCCTGCCGGTTCAGTTCCTGTCATTTGACGCTGAACTGAAAGGGGATAAAGTACTTGTTTCCTGGACCACTGCACAGGAAAGGAACGCTTCACATTTCGAAGTACAGAAGAGCACCGATGGCCAGAACTTCAGAACTATTGGTACCGTTGCCGCCAAGGGTAACAGTAACAGGAAGATCGATTACTCATTCACTGATAACAGCGTTGAAGCTGGTGTAAGCTACTATCGCCTCCGCCAGGTTGACCTGGATGCCAAGGCGATCTTCACCAGGGTTGTTCCAATCAGGAATGAAGGTCGCGGTAAAGCCTTCTTCATATGGCCAAACCCAGTGATAGATGTAATGAACATCACCATCAACCAGACAAGGCCTGAATCACTGAATATCAGGGTGGTTGATATGAGTGGACGTACTATGCGTACCAACAAGGTCAGCACCGTAAGAGGCCTGAACCAGGTAACGCTGAACCTCAATGGTCTCCAGAGAGGTATGTATATCATCCAGGTATTGGGTGAAGAAACACAACTCACACAGAAGATCCTGAAAGACTGATCTTTTTGAATAAAGAAAAGCCCCCCAAATCCTGGGGGGCTTTTTTTGTCCAATTACCTATAAAATATGAGCCACTCCCACCGATATTGACCCTAATCCCCTAATTTTGCCGGCCCGAGAATTGGGTATAAAGGCCCTTTCCGGAACCAAAAACAAATCATCATTCGCTTATGAATAATTTGATTTATCTCGTGCCCTTGATGGGACTGATCGGTCTTCTTTACACTTTCGTGAAATTCAAATGGGTTTCTGAACAGGAAGCTGGTAACGAAAGAATGAAAGAGATCAGCGATTATATCGCTGTAGGTGCCATGGCCTTCCTGAAAGCAGAATGGAAGATCCTCGGATATTTCGTTGCCATCGTTGCCGTACTGCTGGCGGTTATGGCTGGTGCCAATCCCACTTCCCATTGGTCTATCGCTATTGCATTTGTTATCGGTGCCGTTGCGTCTGCCACCGCAGGTTATATAGGTATGCGCGTTGCTACCAAAGCAAACGTAAGAACGGCGCATGCTGCCCGCACAAGCCTCAGCAAAGCACTCAAAGTGTCTTTTACCGGTGGCGCTGTAATGGGCCTCGGTGTGGCTGGTCTGGCTGTTCTTGGCCTGGGCAGCCTTTTCATCATCCTCAAAATGATCTTTGTTCCCGCCGGCGCAGAAGTGAATGGCGAGGAGATGCTGCGCACTATCGAAGTATTGACCGGTTTTTCCCTGGGTGCTGAATCCATCGCCCTTTTTGCACGTGTAGGCGGCGGTATCTACACCAAGGCCGCAGACGTTGGTGCCGACTTGGTAGGTAAAGTGGAAGCCGGCATCCCGGAAGATGATCCCCGTAACCCTGCTACCATCGCTGATAATGTGGGTGATAACGTAGGTGACGTTGCCGGTATGGGCGCTGACCTTTTCGGGTCTTATGTAGCTACTGTACTCGCTACCATGGTGCTGGGCCAGGAAACCCACGCTCATGATAATTTCGGTGGATTATCCCCTATCCTGCTTCCCATGCTGATCGCAGGAGTAGGTATCCTGTTTTCCATCATTGGCACTTTATTCGTGAAAGTGAGTGATAGTGCCGGCATCAACACCGATGTTGTTCAGAAAGCGCTCAACCTGGGTAACTGGGGATCTATTGCACTGACTGCAGTTGCCTCTGTTGGCCTGGTAGCATATCTGCTTCCTGATACCATGGTGCTTCGCAATCATGAATTCACCAAATGGGGTGTTCTTGGCGCCATCGGTGTAGGCCTGCTGGTAGGTACACTGATGAGTATCATTACTGAATATTATACAGCCATGGGTAAACGCCCTGTGCTGTCTATCATACGGCAGTCTTCTACCGGGCATGCCACCAACGTGATCG
>JAHEFC010000271.1:0-1050 GCA_024640385.1 Sphingobacteriales bacterium | reverse complement strand
TGCTGGTCTTTACGGCGTGGCCATTGCCGCAGCCGGTATGATGGCCACTACAGCCATGCAGCTGGCGATCGACGCTTTCGGTCCCATCGCTGATAACGCGGGCGGTATCGCCGAGATGAGTGAGCTTCCAAAAGAAGTTCGTGAGAAAACTGACGTGTTGGATGCGGTAGGTAATACAACCGCTGCAACCGGTAAGGGATTTGCGATTGCTTCTGCAGCCCTGACTGCACTGGCATTGTTTGCAGCCTTTGTTGGCGTTGCAGGCATCGATGGCATCGATATCTATAAAGCCGATGTACTGGCTTCGCTGTTTGTAGGTGGTATGATCCCATTCATCTTCTCTTCACTGGCGATCCGTGCTGTAGGAGAAGCTGCCATGGCCATGGTAGAGGAAGTGCGCAGGCAGTTCCGTACCATTCCCGGCATCATGGAAGGTACAGGCAAACCTGAGTACGATAAATGCGTGGCCATATCAACCCAGGCTTCTATCAAGAAAATGATGCTGCCCGGTGCGATCACCATCACTGCTCCCCTGATCATCGGTTTCACATTAGGCCCCGAGGCCCTGGGTGGATTCCTGGCAGGCGCTACCGTAAGTGGTGTGCTGATGGGAATGTTCCAGAACAATGCCGGCGGTGCATGGGATAATGCGAAAAAATCGTTTGAAAAAGGCGTTGAGATCAACGGCGAGATTTTCTATAAGAAATCTGAACCCCATAAAGCTTCAGTAACTGGCGACACTGTGGGTGATCCTTTTAAAGACACTTCCGGCCCTTCCATGAATATCCTGATCAAGCTGATGTCGATCGTTTCCCTGGTGATCGCGCCAACCCTGGCCCAGATGCATGGTACAGGCAGTGCACATGGCGCTGAAGGTCAAAGCAAGACCAAGGAGATCACTGTTTCAATTGTGAAGTCAGACAGCATGAATGTTACCCTGGCTCCTGAAAAAGGCGCAGAACAGCCCCTGGTGGACGCACTGAAGAAAGATGGTGTGATCACCGGCAATTCCTACACGATTGAACTGGAAAATGGCGTGATGAAGGTGAA
>JAHEFC010000270.1:2722-5822 GCA_024640385.1 Sphingobacteriales bacterium | reverse complement strand
AGGAGTGATCTTCAAACGCAATACTTCTATCCCAACCAGCGGAGCGATCACGGAGATCCAGATCACACTGTCTTTCTGCATACGGATCACTCCATTCAGATCGTGTTGCTGGTCCTTACCATTTTTATCCTTGCCTTCATAGTTGATCTTAAGCTTGGAAGAAAATGTAGTAAAGTCTATGCGGTCGCCTTTGATCTTGGTCATCGCATTCAGCACTCTTGTGGCCGAATCGGATTCCAGCGGATTGACGATCTTGGTGGTGCTGTCTTTGGTACTCAGCTCAGAAGATATTTTGCGGGCCGATCTGCAGGAGGCCACCAGGACGATCAGCAACAACGGAAGAATATATTTCATGTTTTTATTTTAGTGTTTTCCGGTATGCCCGAATCCCCCGGCATTTCTCTCTGTTTCATTCAATACCTCAACTGGCAACCACGTGGCTTTCTCCACTTTTTGTATCACCAGTTGGGCAATCCGGTCACCATGATGTATGACCTGCTTTTCCCCGGAAAGATTAATGAGTATCACCTTGACCTCGCCGCGATAATCTGCATCAATGGTTCCCGGTGAGTTCAGGCAGGTGAACCCCTGCTTGATGGCAAGGCCGCTTCTCGGTCTCACCTGGGCCTCATACCCTTCCGGTAGTTCAATACTTATGCCCGTGGGGACCAGTGCTCGCTGTAAAGGTTCAAATTCCATGGGAGATGCCAGGGCCGCCCTCAGGTCCATGCCCGAAGAACCCGATGTAGCATATGCCGGTAAGGGATTGGTGGAGTGGTTGACGATGCGAATGACCATGGCGGCAAAAGTAAGACATTGGTTAATGTGATAAGTGTGATGAATGTGGAAGAATGTGAGGAATGAATGTGGGAATGTGAGAATGTGAAAAATGCCCACATTCCCACATTTATCACAACTTGCCCCGTCCTGGTCGGGGTTAATCACATTACGCATGAACTTTCTGTAATAAAACAGTCGCATAGGCTTGTAGTCCTTCTTCACGGCCTACAAATCCCATTTTTTCAGTAGTGGTGGCTTTGATGGAAACATCATTCACGGTGATTGCAAGGATGCCCGCAATTACTTCCTGCATCTGAGCTACATAGGGCCTGATCTTGGGCGCCTGCAGGCAAAGCGTAGCGTCCAGGTTGACTACCTGGTATCCTTCGGCCCGCATCAATTGGTAGGTTCTCTGCAGCAGGATCTTGCTGTCAATATCTTTGAACTCATTACTGGTATCGGGAAAATGGGTACCTATATCCCCTTTGCAAAGGGCCCCTAAGATGGCATCGCAAATGGCATGCAGTAAAACGTCCGCATCGCTGTGACCCTTTGCGCCTTTATGATGTGGTATCTTAACGCCGCCTAACCAGAGATCCCTGTCTTCCGTAAGTTGATGGAAATCAACGCCTGATCCAATTCGGTACATATTTCAAAGTAAAAAGTAAAAAGTTAAAAGTAAAAAAAAGAAGGACGCTCAGCCCTTCTTTTATTTTGACTTTTGACTTTTGAATTAGTTTACTGTCCCGCTGGCGTGGTTCCTCCATCTCCTCCACCACCAAAATCAAACGTGAGGCCGAACCTGATGGTATTGGACAAAGGATTCCTGTTTACGCCGTTCCCGGTAGGTATGAGGTAAGAAAAATCAAGTCCGAACATATTATATTTCACACCTGCACCTACAGTGAAATACTGCCGGTTACCCTTGGTAGGATTTTCATAGAAATAACCCGTTCTGAAAGCAAACTGCTCATTGTACCAGTATTCAGCACCCAGGGAAAAATAAAACTCTTTCAATTCTTCACTGAAACCGCCGGGGGCATCCGTGAATGAAGTGAACCAGCTCTCTACTACACCCATCTCACGGTACTTGGTCCATCCTGACGTGTCTTCAGCCAGAGGTGGTGTAGGTACCAGTAATTTATTGATGTCTATACCAAACGATACTTTATGCACCTCCTGGAAAGTTTTGGTATATACGGCACCCAGCGCAAGGTTGGCCGGGATATAATCTTTTTGATTGGGATCATCGGTATACCCGATCTTGGAACCCAGGTTGGTCAGCGCTACACCGAAATTCCAGCCACTTCCCACTTCATCCAGCCCCTGGTAATAAAGACCAATATCACCAGCTACCGCATTACCCGGTTGGTACGATACTCCATTCACCGCCTGGCCGCCAGCCAGGTTGGAATAAATATACCTCAGCGCCAGGCCCAGGGCCAGTTTATCAGATAGCTTCCTGGAATACCCCAGGTCAAATGAGAATTCACGGGGCCTGAAAGAATTCAGATCGTTGCCAAGGTTATCCGTGAACTGGATATTACCCAGGCTGAAATACCGCATACTGGCTGAGATCGCCTGTTCATTGTCCTCCCCAAACTGGTAATAGCCCGCCAGGGTGGACAGGAATACATCATTCAAACCCAGGTCTTTTAACCAGGGAGTATAGGTAAGACCAGCAGCACCCTTGCTTTTTGCGAACGGGTATTTGGCCAGATTATAAAACTGCGCGTTCACATCAGGAGAAGTTGCTGTAGACAACTCACCCATACCACCTGCCCTGGAATCAGGGGAGATCCGCAAAAATGGCACCGCCGAGGTGACCACATTGATCGGATCGGCTTGTCCCTGCACCACCCCAATGGCAAAACACACACATACTGCTGACGCAGCAATACTCTTGATCAATTGTTTCATGTAATAATTCAGTTTGGCTTTAAGAAAAAAGAAAAATCGGAGTAGAGTTTATGCCATACTTACATTTAGGAGTGCTCAAAAATACAGTTTTTTAGAAACTATCAAAGTATTACGAGCTTTTCCAGCTTTTGCTGCTGTCGCCCATCTTTTGTTTTGACAATTACCTGGTACAAATAAACACCCCTGCCCACTTGCGCACCATACTCATCTCTCCCGTTCCATTCTATCTCATCAGAACGGTTTCCGGTGGTATTTATTGTTTTTGCTATGGTTTTCACCACTTTACCTGTTATGGTCATAACCCTGATGGTCACCTGCAGATCTTCATTCGGCCGGTTATGTTCAAACCAAAAGCTCGTTCGGCTGGTGAACGGATTGGGGTAATTCAATACATGTTTTA
>JAHEFC010000270.1:0-2712 GCA_024640385.1 Sphingobacteriales bacterium | reverse complement strand
ACTCCTCTTTTCTGACCACCTTGAATTCCAGGATATATTCGGTTGCATTGTTGAATACATCCCATACCCTGATCTTCAGACTATGCTGCCCCTCCTCCAGCTTTGCCATGGGAAAACGTACCGTCCCCTCCTGGTAACTGCCACTCTCTGCTTCGTAAAAGTCGTTGAGAACGAAGGTATTATCCGCATTGTCGTCCAATATCGCCACTATATCATGTCCAATTCCCGTGCCAACCGTGTTTAGCCCGGAAGAGTCTTTCAGCTTAAGTATGAGCACGGGCGTTTCATTGACCAGGCCCCCGTTCACAAATTTCTCATCATTCATATAGGCTTTGATCAACGGCCCCTGGCCATCATCCTTCACTTCATTTCCCAGCCCCCCGGCATAAAATCCGGTTTCGGCCCCCGACGCATCTGTCAGCCCGTTATCCGCATAATAACTAAGCCTGGTTCGCCCTGTTCTCAGGTCCATAACTTTTGGAACGATGAAAGTGAAGCTGAACCGCCCATTCTGCACCTTGGCTTTACCATTATATATAAGGTTCTGCTGTTGCTCAAAACCCGTTTTGATACTACCAGGATCGTTCCCCCGGGTGGTTTGTTGCTGCACCTTATCGTATAGAGAGGGGTATACCGTGCCATTGAAATCGCTGATCAGGTTCCCGTTGTGATCCCTCACCTCTCCGCTGATCGTATACCGGTTCAGGGACCGGATCGTATCTGTATATGCAGCTGCCGGAATTCCATTGATGGTGGTGGTGGCTACCTGGTAGCGGGGAAAGCCCAGGGTCAATGCGGGGTCGCCAAGCAGGGTGAACTTCCGGTTATTCAATATATCGGATGTGGTCTGGTAGGTATAGTTTTTTGCTCTTTTAACCGCCTCGCCCAGGCTCAGATAGCTCCCGTCAGCATTTCTCGCCAGTGCCGTAGCTATATAATTATTATTCATGATTCGGTTCGAAAACGCGAAAACCAGCCGGGTAGTGGTCATCATGGCTATACCTCCCGTTCTCGGCCTTAGTAAGATATTCTCCCCGATAGACCTGACCAGGGGATTATCGTATGGGGCAAAATCACAGGTGGCCGTTATGAACAAAGGGAGTTTGTTCTCGTTGGTCCAGGTATTGACCATATCTTCTTCCAACACCGCTTCCTGGGCCAGTCTCCTATTACCGCCATGCCCGCTGTAATTCCAGATCAGGTTGCCGGTGAAGATCCTCCTGTTGATGGCTTCATTGACCTGTGGATACCTGCTGCCACCGGCACCGCTTTCCTGCGGGTAGGCATCGAGATAGAGCTTGGCTATATTGATCTCAGGATCTGTATTACGCGCCGTACCCGATATCAACTCGGCATCCAGTACATGCAGATTCTGGTCTTCATCATCTCCAATGAACGTGGCCTGCGTTCTCCAGGGACCGAAAGATTTCACATAGGCCACCAACTTATCTGCATAGGCTTTTGCATCTGCTGCTGTGGTGGCCGGAACCCGCCCGATCCCAAGATCCAGGCTGTTGACCGTGGTGACCGAATTGATGTTTTCATTGTCGTCAAGGAATCCGAAGAAATCATCCGAGGTGTAGGTGGTCAATGGGTCCAGGGAGAAGGAAGATTGAAAAGCAGGTACCAGGTTGGTGTTGGATTCTATCCTGTTCTTGTAATCGTAAGATGCATCGCCCAGTAACAATAAATACTTCGGTCTCCTGGTACTGTCGGCCCCCGCCCTGTCGTAAAACATTTTCACGAAATCCCGAATGGCAGCGGGGTCAGGACTTCCGGAGGAAAATTCATTGTAGATCTGAATGGTTTCTGCAAGCAGGTAATTCAGGCCCTGCTGCTTGTGGAACTGGCCGATCTTGTCTGCCTCTGCACGAAGCAGGGGATCAGTTACAATAATATAAGATGTAGCGGTACTGCCGTGCAGATCCTGGTTAGGGATCCTCCCGGTAGCCACTGGTACAGGATAACGGTCTGGACTAAACGAAATATATTCACGAACTATGCTGCATTCGTTACTGAACTGCACAGCCGTCCCCGATCTCGACACCTGGTGTTCCACCGGGTTGAACGGGTCACTGACATCCCATACCCTGCTGCCGTTTGGAGCGCCATCTATGGTATACCTGGCCGATGGCAATACCCCTGCGGAAGACCGGTCGCGAAATGGCAGCTGCGCTAGGCCTGCCATATCCAGTTTTCGGCGGAAACTGAGTTCAAACTTATTCAGCCATCCCTGGCCATTGACACTGCCGGGAAAGAATGTATAGGTCAGTCGGAGATCAGGCTGGTTTACCGTGGCTGTGGTGGTAGCAGTTCCTGGGGTGGCTACCGGCTCATAGGCTACACCCGGCAGGGGCGGCATCAGGATCTGTTGCACCAGGCTGCCATTCAGTTTCACTTCAAAACGGCTGTTTTGTCCTGCAGCACGGCCAATGGCCTCCGTATACAGTACTGCAGGTTTGCCCGGCACCGCGTTTTTCAGCGGGATATCGAAGTCCCGGGCCGGAACCCGGCTGCTGAATTCTTCCCCATACCATTCCTTGCCACTGGCCAGGAAATTGAAATCGTTTTTTTCATTGGCATAGTGTTCGTCAAATTCGGTGATGGTTGCTGAAGCAGGTGGATTTGAGATAGCTGTGATCCTCTTGCCCTGTCCGCCGATAGTGATGAAATACCAGGAACTGTCGGCATACAGGTTTTTAGTGAACAGGT
>JAHEFC010000027.1 GCA_024640385.1 Sphingobacteriales bacterium | reverse complement strand
CAAATACCAGCCGTTTGACAAGGCTGGTGCCTATGCCATCCAGGAGTGGATAGGTGTTGTTGGTATCAAATCCATTGTTGGCGATTTCTACAATGTGATGGGGCTACCTGTAAGCCGGGTAGTAGAGGCTTTATACCGTAATTTCTGATTTTTTTCCCTAAAAAGACTGTGTTTTATCTCTTGGACAAGGGACATCCGGCATCCTAGATTGCATGCATGAATGAGAAACTATTGCAGTTCATCTGGCATCACCAGTATTTCAATGTATGGGATCTTCGAACCGTGTCCGGCGAGCCTTTGTCGCTGATCAGTCCCGGTGCATGGAACAGGAACCAGGGTCCTGATTTCCTGTCGGCGCGAATACGCAGGGGTGGGCAGGAATGGGCGGGAAATATTGAGTTGCATGTGAAA
Organism: Sphingobacteriales bacterium; assembly: GCA_024640385.1. GTDB lineage: Bacteria > Bacteroidota > Bacteroidia > Chitinophagales > Chitinophagaceae > Pollutibacter. The sequence goes on along the minus strand of JAHEFC010000027.1, from coordinate 16,426 downwards.
TGTACAGACTGGGATCTGCATGGTCATTCTGATGATCCCAACTACAATAATGTGATCCTTCATGTAGTATGGGAGTACGACGGGGACCCTGGGCATCCATTGCCTGTACTGGAACTCCGGTCAAGGGTTCCTCATCACCTGTTGCAGAAATACCGTAATTGGATGATGACGGATGATATGATACCCTGTGCTGGAGAGATAGGGTTGGCGGATAAGAAAATCACTTATGACTGGCTCGCCTGGCTCACACTGCGGAGAATGGAAACCCGGTCTGCAAAAATGCTGGAAAAGGTCAGGGCCCTGGGTATGGATTGGGAAGAAGGTTTCTGGCGTTCCCTGGCGCGGGCCTTTGGCCATAAAGTCAATTCCGATGCATTTGAGAGCATTGCAGCCACCCTTCCGGTCAGGTTAATGATGCGTCTCAGGAGCAATAGCATGCAACTGGAAGCGCTTTTGCTAGGGCAGGCTGGTTTATTGCGTACAGATAACGGTGATGACTACGCGAAACTGCTTTTCAGGGAGTACGGTTTTATGAGAAAGAAATATCAACTGGTGAAGTCGTATATGCCCGTTCATTTCCTCAGAATGAGGCCCGGCAATTTCCCCACTTTGAGGCTTGCCCAACTAGCTGCACTTTTGAGCAGGAACCCCGCCCTGTTCAGAGGGATTCTGGACCTTGGTAATGTCAATGAAATGAAAGCTTTCCTCAGGGTGGAAGCGGGGGCATACTGGGATCATCATTATCGTTTTGGAGAGCCCTCTGTATACCTTAAAAAGCAAACGGGGGAACAGTTCATAGAGAACGTCATATTCAACACCATCATACCATTCCTTGCAGCTTTTCACCGGCACAATGGAAATGATACGGAAACGGACCGCCTGTTCAATTTCATGGAGGGGCTGAATCCGGAATCAAATTCCGTGATCAGGAATTTTGCAAAACTTGGCCTTCCCTCCCGGCATGCCGGAGACAGCCAGGGCCTGCATGAATTGAAAAATAAATATTGTGATCAGCTCAGGTGCCTGGAATGCGTAATAGGAAAATCCCTTTTGAAAAAATCTCCGGTGATGAGTTTGCTGCATGTCTGATCCATATCATGGAGTCTGTATGGGTAACAATGTCAATCTTTACTTAACTTTCTGATTAATGGCCCGAAATGCCTGTAAACCGGGGTTATTTTGGAATCGCCATGTTAATAAATGCATGGCGGGTACTAAAAATGAACCTGGCCCGGAAATCATTTTACTGTTAAATTAAATTATGCACCAATGACTAAAAGCGCAAATCCGAAAAGAAAAGAATTTGAAAAATATCTGGATACACTGAGGGTCAGGGAAGGGAAAAAGTTCTCGCTGGAAAGGGATTTCGAATCGGACTATGACCATAAAATGATCACCAAAGAAGAAGGTCAGAAGATACTGGAAGAAGGCATCAATAATCTGGCCATTTTGCAGGACAAATTATATGCCCATGACCAGTACAGTGTGTTGATCGTACTGCAGGCAATGGATGCTGCCGGCAAAGACGGGATCATAAAGCATGTTTTGACAGGCCTTAATCCAAGCGGTGTAAAAGTGGCCAGTTTTAAAGTGCCATCCAAAACGGAGCTTGATCATGATTATTTCTGGCGGCATGCAAAGGAATTGCCGGCCAGGGGTGAGATAGGGATATTCAACAGGTCTCATTATGAGAACGTACTAGTGACAAGAGTGCACCCGGAATATGTGTTGAACGAAAATCTTCCCTCGGTCAATTCTGTCAAGGACGTCAATAAGAAATTCTGGCAAGACAGGTACAGGCAGATCAACCGGTGGGAGAAAAATCTGGTGGAGAACGGCACAATAATTCTGAAGATCTTCCTGCATGTGTCCAAAGAGGAGCAGAAAAAGAGATTCCTCGAAAGGATAAACAATGAGGAGAAGAACTGGAAGTTTTCTGTGGCTGATGCAATGGAAAGGAAACACTGGAATGAGTATATGCAGGCCTATGAAGAAATGCTCAGTGCCACATCCACTGATTATGCGCCATGGTATGTATTGCCTGCTGATGACAAATGGTTTACCAGGCTTTGCATGGGTGCCATTGTGTATTTCGAGTTCGAAAAACTCGGGTTGGAATATCCCCAGGTTTCAGACGAACAGAAGAAAAAACTGCAACAGGTAAAAGAAGAACTCCTTGCCGAAAGCGGGAAAAAGAAAAAAACTTCCTAATCCTATCTGGCGAGTCAGAAAATGATCAAGGTAAAAAGTTATAGAGAGTATCTGAATGTCAGCGTGCTTAACATGGTACTGATATTTATAACCATTTTCATTTGCCCTTTATTACCGGCATCTATTCTTCCTTATATTTTCCCTTTATGTTTTTCCGGGATCTTTCTGCTGGTATCCCTTTCCATGGAAAGGAACAGGCGTTTCAACCTGTTCAGTTCTGCTTTGATCATTTCGATAATATGGATTGGGATCCTTACCCGAAATGATACCGTTCGGAGCATATCGCGGGTATTGCAGTTCCTGTTTTTAATCTACCTGTTGTTGCTGAAGGTTGCTATCATTGCCGGGACAAGCTCAGTTAAGCGACAGGTGATCATAGATTCCATAACTGCATATTTTCTGCTTGGCCTGGCTTTCACTTCCATCGTGTTATTCACAGCCTCTCTTATTCCCGGTTCCTATAATGTGCAGGTGGATATGATACTGGATAAATTTGAACCCCAGAAGGAATATTTCTACTATACATTTGTTACATATACAACCACTGGTTATGGCGATATCGTTCCTTTAAAGCCGGAATCAAGGTCATTGGCGGTCTTGATCGCCGTTTCAGGCCAGCTTTACATTGCCATTATCATTGCTATGCTTGTTGGTAAATATTCACAGCAGGCTATCAAAACATGATCACCACTAAACCCGCAATTTATGTTAGAAATAGGCGTAAAAAACAGAAATCCCATTGAATATGCCCTGATATTGCTGATGTTCCTGGCCATCATTTATGCTACGTATAATACGTTGAGTGCATTCCTTGGCATATTCACTTTTGCTCTAATTTTCTCCGTAGCTTTTTCGTCTTTGTTTGAAATAGTGACCCGATCCCTGGGTGGAAGACGAAAACTTGTTGCATTTATCTATGCGCTGGTATTGCTTACCATAGTCGCCCTGCCATTTGTGTATCTCATTAATGCAATAGGGGAATATGCCCATAAAACACAGGTTGTGGTGGCTGAGATCAGGAACCATAATGTTCCTCCTTTGCCTGAATGGCTGGGTGGCCTGCCTTATGTGGGGGAGAAGATTTCTGGCGTGTGGGCGTCCCTGGAAAAAGATCCGGAAACCACACTCAGCTTGTATGAACCGCAGATCAAAGCTTTTCTTCAAAGGCTTCTGTCCACCGGGGGGGGTATTCTGACTACCGGGCTGGAACTGGTTGTAGGTATCATCATTTCTGCTGTATTATTGTTTATGGGTGAAAAAGCATTGAAACCAGTTCAGCTGTTCTTTTCCAAACTGTTAGGCGATGTAAATGGTAATGCAATGATCGATGCATCAGGTAAAGCCATAAATGGAGTTGCCATTGGTGTAATGGGTACCGCATTGATCGAAGCTGCATTGGCCTGGATAGGATTTGCGATCGCGGGAATTCCTGCGGCATCCGGACTGGCAGCAGTGATGTTCATGTTCGCTGTTGTACAATTAGGACCTTTACCAGTTCAGATTCCGGTCATTATCTGGCTGGCATCAAAAGGGGAAAATGGCTGGGCTATATTCATGGGGATCTGGCTGGTGATCTTGTTTGTGGTAGACAATGTGATCAAACCCATCCTGATCGGCAAAAGTGGTAAACTGCCCATCCTGGTATTATTTTTTGGTGTAGTGGGTGGTATGGGTGCATGGGGTTTCACCGGCATGTTCAAAGGAGCTGTGGTTCTTGCCATCATGTACACCATGTTCAGGTCATGGACCTATGGAGCTGAAGCACTGAAAGTAAAAGCCGATGGTAAAAAAGATCAGGACGAAACTGCTCAACAGGGTATCAGCTAGCTTTCAATATGTAACCTGGCCGCCGTGTTAATGCGCCGGCCAGTTGAAAGATATATTCAGTTCAATCCCGGGATGAATACTTTCTTTGACGGGGCAGGTCCAGGCGATCTGCTCCAATTCCTGCTGCCTTTCGGGGCTCAGTGAAAAACCTTCGGGGAAATGAAATGTTAAATTTATTGCACTGATCCTTCTTGGGTTCCACGACATGATCTTTTCAACATCTATCCTGATTTGATGCAGCAGGGGCTCAATGTCTTTCGCCTTAATGGCCATAGTTGTGAGCATGCAGGTAGCCAGTGCCGTTGCCACAAGGTCGGTTGGAGAGAACCTTTCTCCTTTTCCCTGGTTATCTGTTGGAGCATCGGTTTCAAAAAAAGAGCCGGACTGAAGATGGGTGCAGGTTGTTCTGAGTCCGCCTTCATAGATTACAGAAGATGTCATTCGTTTTTTTTGATAAATTTACACAGAAGTAAAATCTGAAGCGTGAAAACATCAGCATTAATATGTATGGCTTTAATGATATCGGCGGGAGCTATGGCCCAGGAAAAAACCACCAAGACGGATAAAAAAGAAGCCAAGAGGCAGAAGATCAATCAAATGATCAGGCTGGAAGAAGAAGGGGAGTCTGGTTTCAGGAAACATTCTCTTTTCGGGTTCAAATTCAATACTGACGGATGGGGTGGCTCATATGAAAAGGGTAAAATAAAATCTGCCTATAAAACCAACATTTTCCAGCTCGAATTCAATGAAAAGAAACACAAGAAAGAGGAGAAACAGTCTGCCAGCCAGGGTAACGTGGTATTCGGAAGTCCTTTCGTATATGGTAAACAGAATAATTTCTACCAGCTTAAACTGGGCATTGGCCAGCAAATCATGATCGGCGGAAAAGGCAATAAAAACGGGGTTGGGGTTTACGCCATCTATGCCGGAGGTATTTCAGCAGGGCTGCTCAGGCCCTACTATATCGATGTACAGGACCCGCCCAATTCAGGGATAGTTCGCCAGATAAAATATACCCAGCAGGACAGTGCATTATTCATGAGTTCTAATATCCTGGGCAGTTCCGGGCTTGGAAAGGGTTGGGGTGAAATTAAATTCCGTCCTGGCGTCCATGCCAAAACTGCGCTTCGTTTCGACTGGGCCAGGTTCAATAATACCGTTTCGGCTGTGGAAGCAGGTTTCAACGTGGAATACTATTTCCAGGATGTTGAACAGATGGTTGGGGTGGAGCCTAAGAACCTGTTTTTCAACGGCTATCTGTCCTTTGTTTTCGGTAGCAGAAAGTAGCCTATTTTTGCAGTTCTTTGTCACAAATTATGAAGGAGTTACCCGTTATTGATGCTGTTGTAGAGCAAAAGCCCAAAAAGCCAGATTGGCTGCGGGTAAGGCTTCCCATCGGAGAAGGATATAAGAATGTAAGAAACCTGGTTGATTCGCATAAACTACACACCATTTGTGAAAGCGGCAATTGTCCTAATATGGGCGAGTGCTGGGGTGCAGGGACCGCCACTTTTATGATCCTGGGAAATATCTGCACCCGCAGCTGCGGATTCTGTGCAGTAGCTACCGGGAGGCCTGAGGATGTGGATTGGGACGAACCCCAGCGTGTGGCGGAGTCCATCTTCCTGATGAAAGTGAAGCATGCTGTGATCACTTCAGTGGATCGCGATGAGCTGAAAGATGGTGGTAGTATTATCTGGTTTAACACCATTAAAGCGGTAAAAGCCTTAAATCCGGGAACTACCCTGGAAACACTGATCCCCGATTTTAAAGGAGAAATTGAAAATATCCGGCGCATTATTGAAGCCGCTCCCGAAGTTGTGTCTCACAATATCGAGACGGTGGAAAGGATGACCCGGCAGGTGCGGATACAAGCCAAATACTGGCGAAGCATGGAAGTGCTCCGTCACCTGAAGGAAGGCGGCATGCGTACCAAATCAGGCATCATGCTGGGGCTGGGTGAAACCATGGACGAGGTAGTACAAACCATGCGGGATCTGAGGGACAGCCAGGTGGACGTGATCACGCTGGGTCAATACCTGCAGCCAACCAAAAAACACCTGCCTGTTGTACGTTTTGTGCACCCTGACGAATTCAAAGAGCTTACTGCCATTGGCTACGAGATGGGATTCGATTACGTAGAAAGCGGCCCCCTGGTGAGGTCATCTTATCATTCTGACCGCCATGTTATTCCAGGCATCGGCCGGGCAGAATGGGAAAATAAATTGCGTGAGCAGGCTTAATTTTTTCCTGACGTTCATATCCCTGAGTTTTTTCAGTGCAGCATACTCCCAGGTCAGATGGGTAAATGCAGATTCTGTTTTTGGAGAACTTCCGCCCTCCGTGCATGTGTTTTATTCATCGGACAGTATTGAAGGATTACCATCTATTGCCTATTATGCGAAGATCAGGCTGAAAGACAGGAAACTGCAATTCACCACAGACTCTTCCCGGAACCGCAGGCTGACTCCGGCACAGTTTTTTGAAAAGAACGGTAAGCCGTTATTGGTAGTCAACGGCACGTTCTTCGATTTTGCCACCAATAGGAACCTGAATGTACTGATCAGGGATGGCAGGCTTATTTCCTATAATGTACATGATGTTCCGCTCAAGGGAAAGGATTCGGGATCTTATTATAAAGTGACCCGCGGTGCCATCGGGATCAGCAGGAAAAGAAAAGCCGATGTGGCCTGGATCTTTTCGGACAGTTCGTCCAAAAATGCCACGGCATACGAGAAAAAGCCAACACCCTGGAAAGATAACAGTAACGCCTACTCGAAGAGTGAATTTGATCAGCATTACGGGGAAACCGGCCGGAGGTGGAAAGTGCTGACTGCGATAGGGGGAGGGCCCGTATTGGTGCAGGACGGAAAGGAGATGATCACGAATGATGAAGAGCGGATGTTCACGGGCAAAGCGCGTCACGACAGGCATCCTCGTACCGCGATGGGATATACAGCAGATGGCGACCTGATCATACTTGCAGTGGAAGGCAGGAACAAAGGCATTGCAGAAGGTGCCAGCCTTGTACACCTGGCGAAAATATTAACGGAACTTGGTTGTGTAGAGGCACTGAACCTCGACGGCGGAGGCAGTTCCTGCATGCTGATCAACGGAAAGCAGACCATTAAGCCGAGTGATAAAGAAGGGGAGAGGCCAGTACCTGGCGTTTTCATCATTACAGAAAAAAGAGAAAGATAGATAAAGAGAAAGTGAGGAAGAATTCTAAGACGATATCTTCATAAAAAATGGCGAGTGCAATGCTCGCCATTAATTTTTATGATATGCATAAGAATACTTTCTCTCTTCCTCTCTTCCTCTCTAACTTTCTAATCTTGATTCCCACACCAGTGCACTGGCCCCGAGTATGGCGGCATCAGCTTCTTTGAGCTCCGAGAAAATGATCTTCACTTTGTTCTGGAAGATGGGAAGAAGATTCTTCTCCATATGTTCACGCGTGGGTTTCAGAATGAGATCCCCGGCTTTAGCCATTCCGCCAAACAGTATGATGGCTTCCGGGCTGCTGAACATCACAAAGTTTGCAAAGGCCAGCCCCAGTACCTTACCTGTGAACTCGTATACTTCAAGAGCCATTGCGTCACCCTGCATGGCACAGTCATAGACCACACGCGAGTCGATCTCTTCTTTGGCATAATTGCGCATCAGGCTGTCTTCTTTCGGTCTTCCTTCCAGGAATTCGAGGGCTGTTCTTGCTACTCCGGTGGCCGAAGCATAAGCTTCCAGCGAGCCTTTATGGCCCGTACCCGGATGAAGGCGTCCATCGGGAATGATGATGGTATGCCCGAGCTCTCCCGCAAAACCGTCGTGACCGTAGATCAGCTGGCCATTGGCCACGATCCCGCTTCCTACGCCGGTTCCCAGCGTGATCATGATGAAATCTTTCATACCCTTGGCTGAGCCATAAGTCATTTCTCCAACAGCCGCGGCGTTGGCATCATTGGTAAGCCTGGCGGTCAGATTGAACCGATTGCCGATCAATTCTGCCAGGGGGATGATTCCCTTCCAGCGGAGATTTGGGGCATATTCTATGGTGCCTTTATAGATGTTACCATTTGGTGCACCTATTCCGATCCCGCGGATATATTCGAGACCACCCGAATCGTTGATGGCCGGTTCCAGGGCCTGGTAAAGATCTTCGATGAAATCATCGATCTTTTCATGCTTATGGGTAAGTATGGCACCGTGATAGGAAATATCACCCCTATGGTTCACCAGTCCGAATTTGGTATTGGTGCCGCCAATGTCAATGCCAATGGCGTATTGCTGTGAAATGGGTATTGTCATGTTCTAGTCTAATGATATTAATGTCCTCCTGCGATCTGCTGATCAAAATCAAGTCCCTGGCTCTTCAATACGCTCCTGAGTTTCAATGCAAGTACAGCCAGGATCAGGAAACATGCAGCCGCAACCAGGTAAGATTTGTGAAGACCGATAACTCCGTCGCCCACAGCACCCTGTAAAGGAGGTATGATGGCGCCGCCCAGGATCATCATGATCAACAGTGCAGAACCTTCAGAAGTGTATTTGCCAAGTCCTCCCACTCCCAATGAGAAGATGCAGGGCCACATGATGGAGCAACAAAGGCCGCCGGATATGAATGCAAAAACAGAAACTATTCCTGTAGTGAATGAACCGATCACCATCGCAGTGGCTGCCAGTATGGAAAGGGTAAGCAGGGTTTTAACAGGCTTTTCCTGCCCATAGAAGAAAGCCGCAATGGCAATGGCGATACAGACGCCGTAGGGTAATAAGTTGGTAACGTCAGAACCATGGGCCCTGTTGGCCAGCAGCACTACGCCAAAGGCAACGAATGGCACTATGATGGTCGCGATCTTCTTGGCAGAAGCAGACAGGTTAAATACGCTGATAGCACCAGTCCAGCGCCCGATCATCAAACTTCCCCAATACAGTGAGATATACTGGGAGATCTGGCTTTCATCCAGCCCCGTTTCATTAAAGTATCCCGGTTGTTTCAGCAAAGCTCCGAAATTGTTATCTATGGTCACTTCAACACCTACATAAACGAAGATGCCCAACATGCCATAGATCAACTGGGGGTATTTCATAGCACCCCAGCCTTCGTTGTTGGCATTGGCTTTAGAATTACTATAGAACAGAACACCGACCACGGCAACAACAGAAGCAAGTAAGAAGGTGACCTTTGAAAGATTGGTCACTTGTGCCAGAATGATGATGGCTACGATCAGGCCCGTCATTAAAAGTAATGATCCTGAAGCTTTATTGGCTTTTTCGAATGGTTCGTTGTTCTTGCCATCCGGGAGGTTGGAGAACTGGAAGAAAAGAGCCACGGCAGCAAACACTGCTGCAACGATAAGATAGAGATTATTAATGTTCTTCACGGTAACCTCCACACCACTGTCGCCAACAGAACCAAACAGGAAGAAGCTGACTATAATTGGACCCAGTGTGGTACCCAGGGAGTTTACACCACCGCCCAGGTTCAGCCGGTGTGAACCGGTAGCCGGATCACCCAGGGAGATCGCAAACGGCTGTGCACAAGTCTGTTGAACCGAAAATCCAAGGGCAACGATAAACAGTGAACCCAGAATGGCGTAAAATGAATTGGCATTGGCCGAGGGGATGATCAGGAGAGCACCTACAACGGAGATGGCCAGGCCGTAGATAATGCCCTTCTTATACCCAATACTGTTGATAATATCATGACCAATGAAGTTGGATATGATGAATAAAATCAGTGATCCTATGAAATAAGCGCCGTAAAATGCGGATCCAATAAGCTGAGATTCAAATTGGGTAAGTGAGAAATGCGTTTTGCAGAAAGGGATCAGGATACTGTTAGAGGCAGCAATGAATCCCCAGAAGAAAAACACTAGTACCAGGGTACCCAGCGCACTATAATTCGTTGGCTGTTTGGGTTGCGACATATGCAGTTATGTTGGTTTTGGTTCAGGTGTTGAAAATAGCAAGAATTTAGAAGGATAAAAATTTTTTATCCCAGTACCATGAATCAAGAAAAACGTTCTTATTTTCAACTGAATTAAACCCTGATCGATTATAAATGGAAATCATCCATGTTACTGCTGAATGTTATCCTGTTGCAAAGGCGGGCGGATTAGGTGATGTACTTGGCGCTCTTCCCAAATACCAGGTAGATATGGGCCATGTTGCCAGAGTGGTGATGCCCATGTACCGGACCAAATTCCTTTATAATAATCAATGGGAAGTTGTTCACAAAGGCGCTTCCAACCTGGGAAGCAGGTGGTTCGACTATACGATCATCAGGGAGGAGACCAACAAACTTGGGTTCGAACTATACCTGGTAGATATCAATGGATTGCTGGACAGGGAAAAAGTGTATGGATACAATGATGATACCGAAAGGTTCATGAGTTTCCAGATCGCAGTGGTGGACTGGATCTCAAAATGGGAGCACCTGCCTGATGTGTTGCATGTGCACGACCATCATACAGCCATGATCCCCTTCATGATGCAGCACTGCTTTGCATTCAGGGAGCTATCTGGCATTCCTTCTGTTCTGACCATACATAACGGCCAGTACCAGGGGCAGTTCGGTTGGGATAAAAGTACCTACATACCGGCCTGGGATACATGGAAAGCCGGGCTGCTCGAATGGAATGGCTCCATCAACCCCCTGGCTGCCGGTGTAAAATGCGCCTGGAAGGTAACAACGGTCAGCCAAAGCTATATGGATGAACTCAGGGTGATGAGCAATGGTCTGGAACCCCTTTTTGAATACGAAAGAGGCAAATGTACCGGCATACTCAATGGGATAGATGTGGATGTATGGGATCCGGCCAAAGACAGTTATCTCCACAATCATTACAGTGTTGATTCTGTTACTGAAGGCAAACTGACCAATAAGAAAGAGCTCTGTGAAACATTTCAGCTCGATATAGATAAACCGCTATTTGTTTTTATTGGCAGGCTGGTGGGCGAAAAAGCGGCAGACCTGTTGCCCCAGGCCATTGGCGACAGTTTGTATTACATAGGGAGGAAAATGAATTTCCTCATCCTGGGAAGCGGTGATCCCCAGGTGGAAGGTCAGCTTGATGTGATGAAAAACATAAGTTGGGGAGATTATAATGTTTATATTGGCTACAATGAACAGTTGAGTCATCTGATGTATGCGGGTGCAGATTTTCTGCTCATGCCATCCAGGGTTGAGCCCTGTGGTTTGAACCAGATGTATTCGATGCGATATGGAACCGTACCGGTAGTCAGGAAAACAGGAGGGCTGAAAGATACTGTGATCGATTACGGCGACCCCGGGGGTTATGGTGTTACCTTTAACCATGCGGCTGTGGGGGACATTACCGAAGCGATATACAGGGGAGTGCAGTTATACAACAACCGTGAGAAATTCAGGGAGGTCCGGAAAACGATGATGGGGCTTGATTTCAGCTGGGTTCGCAGTGCAAAAGAATATCTTGATCTGTATAAATCTTTAAAATAATCAGATAAAAATGGAATCTATGAATAAAGAGGTGATCGCTATGATCCTTGGAGGAGGTGCAGGAACAAGGTTGAAACCTTTAACTGCCACACGCAGTAAACCGGCTGTGCCCATTGCAGGTAAATACCGGCTGGTAGATATCCCTATTTCAAACTGCCTGAATTCCAACATCGGCAGGATGTTCGTGCTTACGCAGTTCAATTCTGCATCGCTGAATAAGCATATCAAGAACACCTACCATTTCAGCGCGTTCAGTTCGGCTTTTGTCGACATTATCGCGGCTGAACAGACAACGGACAATCCAAACTGGTTCCAGGGAACGGCTGATGCGGTAAGGCAGTCTTTACGTCATATCGAGCAAAATGAGTTCGACTATGTACTGATCTTATCGGGTGACCAGTTATACCAGATGGATTTTGAAGAGATGGTAGACAATCACATCAAGTCAAAGGCGGAGATATCCATTGCAACTATCCCGGTCTCTGAAAGGGATGCAACAGAATTCGGTATTCTGAAAGCCGATGAAAATCACTTCATCACTTCATTTATTGAAAAACCCAAGCACGAAGTGCTGGGTGATTGGGTAAGCGATACCGGTGAAGATATGAGAACGGCAGGCCGGATCTACCTGGCCAGTATGGGTATCTATATTTTCAACAGGAAACTTTTATTTGACCTGTTGCAGGAAGATTTTGCAGAAGCTACAGATTTTGGCAAGGAGATCCTGCCGAATTCAATTTCAAAGCACCGCGTGGTAAGTTACCAGTATGATGGATATTGGACCGATATCGGAAATATCCACTCGTTCTTCGAAGCCAACCTTGACCTTTGTAAAGACATACCACCTTTTAATCTTTTTGACAACAGCAAGATCGTTTATACCCGTTCAAGAATGCTGCCTCCTGCAAAAGTGAGCGGCACCACACTTGAAAGGACCATCATAGCTGATGGCAGCATCATAGCTGCATCCAGGATCGAGAACAGCGTGATCGGTATCAGAACCCGCATAGGGCAGGGTACCACCGTGGTAAATACCTATATCATGGGTTCAGATTATTATGAAACCCTGGACGATATGAATCTCGCTGCGTCAAGAGGCCTTCCTAAACTGGGTATCGGTGAAAGGAGTTATATCAGGAACGCGATCATCGACAAGAACTGCCGGATAGGCGACGATGTAAGGATCAATGGCGGCCCACATCTTGCCAATTCCGACCATTCATTATATACCGTTAAAGATGGTATTGTAGTGGTGAAGAAAGGAGCGATACTGCCTAATGGATTTGTAATATAGTTCTTGTATAATGTGAAGAATTTGATCAATGTGATGAATGTGGGGGAATGAAATGAGTTAATATTTATCTATGGCCTCAATTATTGCGAGCTCACCTTCAGGCGCGGTATTAAAACCCAAACCGAAGCTGTCTACAGCGCAGATCTTCAACATGAGTTTTGGATTCCTGGGCATACAGTTCGGGTTTGCATTGCAGAACTCAAACGCTTCCGGCATCCTCAGGAATTATGGAGCAGATGTTGAACACCTCTCGTGGTTCTGGCTTGCGGCACCTTTGGTGGGATTGATCGTACAGCCAATTGTAGGCCATTACAGCGACAGAACCTGGACCAGGCTTGGACGCCGGCGCCCTTATTTCCTGGCAGGTGCCCTGCTTTCTGCCAGTGCGCTGACTTTGATGCCGAATGCCAATATTCTGGGGGCCATCGCGCCGCTGGTGATTATTGGTGCCGGTTTCCTCATGATCATGGATGCATGTTTCAACCTGGCCATGGAACCTTTCAGGGCCTTGGTTGCAGATAATCTGCCCGACTCCCAGCGCACTAAAGGTTTTGGTATACAGACTTTCCTTATTGGAGTAGGTGCTGTTATAGGTTCCCTGCTGCCCTATATCCTGGCCAATTGGTTTGGAGTAGCAAAGGATGCACCCGAAGGAGTAGTTGGTCAGAACGTCAAGCTTTCGTTCTATATAGGGTCGGCGGTATTCATTACTTCCATACTTTGGACGGTTTTCAAAACAAGGGAATATCCGCCGGAAGAATATGCTCAATATCACGGCAAGGCAGAAGACGAGCACGCAGGCCTGGGCGCTATCTGGAAAGATTTTTTGAAAATGCCCAGAACCATGAAACAGCTGGGTCTGGTTCAGTTCTTTTCATGGTTCGCATTATTTGGAATGTGGGTGTTCACAACCGATTCCATAGCCACACATATATTTGGATTGCCTATCGATGATAAAAGCTCCCCCCAGTATCGCGAAGCACAATCCTGGACGGGAGTGATCTTCGGGGTGTACAATGGGGTCTCTGCCATTTACGCATTATTGCTTCCAACAATAGCAGAGAAGTTGGGAAGAAAGAAGACCCACGCACTATCGTTGATCATTGGGGGTATCGGGCTCATATCTTTCTTTTTCGCGCCGAGCAAGGAATTTCTCATTGGATCCATGGCCTGCGTAGGTATCGCATGGGCAAGTATTCTTGCCATGCCTTATGTGATCCTGTCCAGTTCAATACCTGCCGGTAAAATGGGCATCTATATGGGCATATTCAATTTCTTCATTACAATTCCCCAGATCCTCAACGGGATCATTGGCGGCCCTATGGTAAAACATATCTACAATAGCCAGCCCGTTTATGCTTTGGTGATGGCAGGTGTGTTCATGCTTTGCGCCGCTGTAAGTGTGATCTATGTGTATGATCCCGGCGCTATAACAGTCAAGGAAGAAGTCTCAAACTAATATGTATGCTTAAAGTTTTTGTAAAGGCATTGATCTGCCTTTTGCTGTCAATGCCCGCCATTGCACAGACCAGTATTTATCCTACTAACTGGTGGGTTGGGATGAAAGATCCTTCCCTGCAGCTGATGGTCCATAAAAAAGATATTGGTGACGCTACGGTTAAAATGAATCCCTATGCAGGTGTTTCACTGATGAAAACCTATGTGCCGGAAAACAAGAACTATGTGTTCATCGATCTCAATGTTGCACCCTCAGCAAAGCCTGGTAAGATCAGTTTTACCATTCAGCAGGGCAGGAAAGCAGAAACATTATCTTTTGAGCTCAAAAAAAGAGATCCTTCCAACGGCAGGGCCAGGGTGAAGGGCGTGAACTCTTCTGACCTTGTTTACCTCATCATGCCGGACAGGTTCAGCAATGGCGATCCTTCTAATGATGTGGTAAAATCGGCCAGGGATGATCAAAGTGACAGGAAGAATCCCTTCCTAAGGCATGGAGGGGATCTCAAAGGGGTTGAAAATAAACTGGATTATCTCAAGGACCTTGGAGCTACAACGATTTGGCTGACTCCGGTGATAGAAAATGATATGCCCTTGATGAGTGAATGGGGCAACAAAGTGGCGGGCTATCATGGTTACTGGTTCACAGATCATTATACTGTTGATCCCAGGCTGGGAGGGAACACCGCATACAGGCAAATGATCGAAACCGCCCATAACAAGGGGCTTAAGGTTATACAGGATGCGGTGTACAATCATGTAGGGAGCCATCACTGGTTCATCCTGGACCAGCCGATGAAAAGCTGGCTGAACAACTGGCCCGAATACCAGGGTTCCAATCATAAGGAAGAAGTTTTCTATGACCCCTATGCAGCAAAAGTTGACAAAGACATCATGGTGGGAGGATGGTTTGTTCCCCATTTGCCTGACCTCAATTTGCGCAATCCCTGGCTGGCGAAATTCCTGATACAACACGCGATATGGACCACTGAGGAATTCGGTATCGATGGCTGGCGGGTAGACACCTATAAATATTGTGATGAGCAATTCATGAATAATGTGAATGCGGCACTGGAAAAGGAATTCCCAACCATAACCATATTCGGGGAAGCCTGGTGTAACACACCCATGGCCAGCGCCTATTTTGTAAAGAATAACCTTGATGTTCCGTTCAAACATAATCTGCAGGGCGTTACTGATTTTCCCATAGCGTTTGGGATGAAAGACGCGGCGAACAATAACCCCACCCAGTTGTACAGCCTGCTTGCGCAGGACGTTTTATATAAAGACCCATTGAAGAACTGTATATTCCTGGAGAACCACGATATGGACAGGATACTTTCCGTATTGGGTGATGATGTGGGTAAGTTGAAAATGGCCAATGGATTATTGCTGACCTTAAGGGGAATTCCACAGGCATATTATGGTACCGAAGTACTGATGAAAAATTTCAAAAAGCCCAGTGATGCCGAAGTCCGGAAAGATTTTGCAGGAGGCTGGAACGATGATGCTGAAAATAAATTCACTTCGGCTGGCAGATCAGCGGCTGAAAACGAATTCTTCAATTATTTCAGAACTATTGCACAATACCGCTTCCGGTCGGAAGCCCTTCAAAAAGGGAAGACGCTGCAGTATCAACCGGTGGATAATGTATACATATATTTCAGGTATACCGGTAAGCAGCGGGTGATGTGTGTACTCAATCCCACTGATGATGCTAAAGAGATCAAGATGAGCAGGTTCAGTGAAGGATTGGATGGAAAAACTACAGGGAAGGAGATCATTACCGGACAGGAAATGAGTTTGACCAGCTCCATTCAGGTCCCGGCTAAAACTTTCATGTTGGTCGAATTGCGATAGCAGGTTGCAGGTTACAGGTTGCAGGTTGCCTTTAGCAGGTTCCAGGTAACAGGTAACAGGTTGCAATGATTTTTTTCTGCAACCTGCAACCTGTAACCTGCAACCTGCTAGATAAGCGTCTGCCACGCAATCTTCTTGAGCCACTCATTGGTCTTGAGCATTTCATTGACTTCTTTCTTGAACTGTTCTCCTGTGTACTTTTTTCCATCCTTCGGAGGGGCGATCCCCGGCGTTTCTATCAATTCAAGCTTTGTGGCATACCAGGTGGTGTGGAGCCTTGGAATAGCAAGGCCCAGTATCAT
>JAHEFC010000567.1 GCA_024640385.1 Sphingobacteriales bacterium | reverse complement strand
CGAAGTGAGGATCAGGCTGGACCCATCATCTTACCAGGATCTTTTTGACCCTACGCGGCCAAAAAGTTTCCCCTTCAGGCCGGGTATGAGCGCCAGTGCAGATATTCAAACCAAGACCCATGCGGATGTGCTTTCAGTTCCCATCAACGCAGTCACCACCAGGGATAAGAGTGATACTGGTAAACTGGCCATTGATGAGAAGAAGATGAAGAAGGCTGAACCAGCAACCAATGCCAATAGCGACCAGGGAGAGCCCCAGGGTAATATTGAAGATATGGAAGAAGTGGTATTTGTTATCCAGGCCGATGGTACGGTAAAAAGAGTGAAGGTGCGCACCGATATCCAGGACATGAGCCATATCGAAGTGCTGAGTGGCGTGAAAGAAGGAGATGAAGTTGTCACAGGCCCTTATACCGTGGTAAGTAAACTTCTGCGGGAAGGCATGAAAGTGAAAGTGGTTCCAAAGGAACAGTTATTTGAAGTGAAGAAATAGATCGGATTTTTATAGCTTGAAGGCAGCCGGGAAAGGCTGCCTTTTTTGTTTGATGTCGGGTTTGCGGATTTTCCGATATTACGATCATCAGGAGTAAATTTGAGTAGGTTTTTAGGGTACATGAGATTATAAATGAAAGGTCTACTGTCAAAAAAATGCATGAAGTAAATATGGAAATTAAATCGTTCGCGTTGGTTGGTGCAGCTGGCTATATAGCCCCAAGGCACATGAAGGCCATTAAAGACACTGGAAACATACTCAGAGCAGCCATTGATCCTTACGACGGAGTGGGAATCATTGACAGCTATTTCCCGGATGCTACTTTTTTTACTCAGATCGAACGGTTCGACCGTTATATTGACAAACAGAGACGGCAGGGTGATCCGATTGATTATCTGTCAATTTGTTCACCAAATTACCTGCACGATGCGCATATCAGGCTGGGATTAAGAAGCAAAATGGATGTCATCTGTGAGAAACCAATAGTGCTGAACCCATGGAATATTGAAGGCCTTGTTGAACTGGAACAGGAATTCGGGAAGAAGGTGTATACCATACTTCAGCTGCGGCTGCACCCGGCTATAAAGGCGCTGAAGGATAGGATTGAAAATGGTCCCCGGGACAAGATCTACGATATTGACCTCACTTACCTCACTTCACGGGGGAACTGGTACCATACTTCCTGGAAAGGGGATGAAAGCAAATCGGGTGGTGTAGCAACAAATATCGGCGTTCATTTTTTTGATATGCTCACCTGGGTATTCGGGCCGGTAAAAAACAATATCGTACATATCCATTCATATGACCGGTGCGGGGGTTTTTTGGAACTAGAGAAAGCCAGGGTGAGGTGGTTCCTGAGTATTGATGTGAATACCATTCCTGAACAGATTCGGAATTCAGGTAAGAGAACCTACCGCAGATTGACCATTGAAGATGAAGAGCTTGAGTTCAGTGAAGGTTTCACTGAACTCCATACGCAGAGTTATGAGGATATTCTTTCAGGTAATGGCTTCAGAATAAGTGCTGCCATGCCTTCCATACAGATCGTACATGATATACGGAAGGCCACCCCTTTGGGATTAACAGGGGATTATCATCCGCTGGCAAAACTGCCCCAGGGTAAGCATCCATTTGATTGATCACAACGGGAACCAGGAACGGGGGATGAAATCAGTTTCAGTCAGTCAATTTTCCTGGTACGATGTATGGTGTTCTTCCTGGTGGTTTTTATTCCTTCAAATGCATGTATCAGCAGATTATTTATCATCTTAGTGCATAATACCCGAATATGAGAATAGGAGTAATTGGCAGTGGTTCCTGGGGTACGGCCCTGGTCAAACTCTTGACCGACAACAAACATAAAGTTTGTTGGACCGTTCGCAGCCGGAAAGTAGTGGACCATATCCTGAGCAGGCACCACAACCCCAACTATCTTCATTCGGTTCATTTTGACACTTCCCTGCTGGACCTGAATGCAGATCCGGCCCTCACCTTTGAACAGTCTGATGCCGTGGTGATGGTGATCCCTTCAGCCTATATGATGGAGACTGTGGACGCCATTGATCCTGCTATATTGAAAGGGAAGAAATTTATCTCAGCAGTGAAGGGCATGGTGCCCGGTAAGAACCAGCTGCTCAATGAATACCTTAAGGAACAGTTCGGATTTCCTTACGAAGATTATTTCACCGTCATGGGGCCCTGCCACTCCGAGGAAGTGGCGGCAGAAAAACTGTCATACCTCACCTTTTCGGGTATAG
>JAHEFC010000269.1 GCA_024640385.1 Sphingobacteriales bacterium | reverse complement strand
AAGCAAGAAAATTCGCCTGAATGGCATGGCTGGTTACCATGATCTTTCGTTGAAGAACCGTGCCATGAGTCTGGTGGAAACAGAGATCAGTGATCAGGACCAGTGGCTGATTTCCAATGCGATGAACAGGTTTCAACGGAGCAAAAGGCTTGAGGCCAGGGTTTCAATGGAACGGGATGGCGGCAAAAACCATATATCCGGGTTTGATCTTATGGTTAGCAGGGCGCGGCAAAACAATTCTTTCTCTAATTTATCCGGCGGAAGCATAATAGATAGTTTATTGGAAAACCTGGATAATGGTTTGAAGGGGATCTGGGTCAGTTGGAAGGAAACATTTTTGAAAGGGGGGAAAGTAATGCAGTTTCTGGTGGATTTCGGGCATCACCAGGACCAACAGGACTTGGATATAAGATCTTCAAGATACTTAGCGTACTGGGGTCTTGATTCATCCTATGTCATTAACAGGCAGGATCTGGTGAAGAAGAAAAATTTTGGCCTTGCTACTGTAAAAATCAATGGGAAAACTGACCGGCTTCAATACGAATACGCCATAAGGTGGGGGTACCAGGCGCTGGATTATTTCTCAAACGGCCTGGTGAGCAGTTTGGAGCAAAAACCTGATCTCGTTATAGATGAAGCTGTTACTAAAACCAGGGGCCAGAGTCTTAAAGCGATGGGCAGAGTGGGAGTTAACACAGATGGCAAAGATTGGCTGGGAATTTCTGGTGAGAGTGGCTGGGAGACGTTATTATCCGGCGCTGGAAGGAGTAATTTTATCAGCTTCAAGGGCGGGCTGGGCTATGTAAAAACCCTTTCACTATTAAGTTCTATGAGGCTTAACTATACAGCGAGGACTGACTATGATCAATACGATAAATTTTACCCTGACGGGTTAATATCCGGAAATGGTATGATTTTAAATGGGCTGAAATTCAAGGGGCCGGAATTGTCACATGGGTTGATCTTGACTTTAAATTCCAATAATCTTTATCGCCAGAGAAACTGGTCGGCCAATTTCAGCTATATGGCTTTGCCTAAACGCTACGTAGGTGGGATTGAAGCGAATCCGGCATATGGTATCCAGTTTTTTGAGTTGACACATATTAACAATACCCTCAACGCTGGCTTCAATTGGGAGGGTTATATCAGAAAAATCAAAGGTAAAATAGGCGGCAGGCTTAACATGAATTCCGGTCGGTTTGAATCTGTAGTTAACCAGGTGAAAGGGGTTTCAACGCGGTCTGGGATCAGGATGGAAGGGTGGTGGGTAAGCGGGTTTATCTGGCCAGTCAATGCAGAACTCAAAAGTTCAGCCACTTACTCAGCCGGTCGCTGGAACCATGGCGAACTGAACCGGAACTGGCAATATGAATGGAGCTTTAAATTGAAATACAAACCCCGGGAATCCGTCTACGGTGCTTTTGTATGGCATGCGCATAAATTGTCCCAAAAAAAGATCTTCCACGGTATGGATCTTTTCGCATCCTATAAACCTGGGAATACTCTGTTGCTGACAATAACGGCCAATAACCTGCTAAACGCCGGTAGGCTTTTGGAAAAGTCGGTTATGCCTTATTCCAGGTCAGAAACAGGGTATGTGCTGGTGGCGAGGTATATATTATTCAGTGTGAACTGGCGATTCTGAAAAAAAATCCCCCATGCATGGGCATGGGGGTATATATTGATCAAATTAATGTTTATACATCAATTATTGTGGAATGAAGCCAGCTCGTATTCATCCAGCATCACTTCTTTCTGTTGGGGAGCTTTCTGGTCTTTTTCTTCAGATCTCCCTATCCTTTCCTTGTTGATTCCGATTATCCCCAGGATCGCAATCCAGATGATTGCTATTTTTTGTACTAAATTCTTCATACCACATCCATTTAAAATAAGACAACAATAGTTAGACAAATGTTGTACCAATAAATGGATTTTTTTGTGACTTATGTTTCAAATTCGTTAAAACGCTGCATGATCTTTATCATGCCTTGGTTTCATTTCCTGTACCGGGTTTTGTGCCAAAAACGTCATCGAAGATATTGTCCACGTTACCCATCTGTTCTTTCATTGCTGTACTGCCTTTGGTTCTTAATTCTTCAAAATATTCCCTGGCTTTTTCTGCAACGCCTTCCGCTTCAGTTTTCAGATCCTGGGCTTTGGCCTTGAGATCGGCCATAAGCTTTTCTTTTTCCTCTTCGCTCATACTTGAGTATTTAAAGGCGGCATAGCCGGCAGCGGCACCCAAAAGAAATGTGGCGATGTGTTTTGAATTGACGCTCATAATATTGATTTTTTATTAGGTTCTCAGCCAATTAGATTTGCAGCCTGAAGTTAGATCGAAATGAATAAGTTGAGTTTACTCATTCTGTTAAGTTTTTTGTTTCCCTGTACCATATTTTCACAGCAATCAGCCAAACCTGGTTATGTCAAAGGATATTTCAGATATCCGCTTGATATCAGTCCGCGTCTCAATGCCAATTTCGGCGAAATGAGACCGAATCATTTTCATATGGGTCTTGATCTCTACACCCTGAAAAAAGAGAACCTGCCCATATATGCAGCTGCAGAGGGATATATTTCAAAGGTCAAGATTGAAGCCGGCGGATTTGGGAATGCCATTTATATTGCTCATCCCAATGGCACCACCACACTGTATGCTCATATGAATGATTTTTATCCGGCGTTGCAGCAGTATGTTAAGCAGCAGCAATACAAAACAGAGAGCTGGGCGCAGGAACTGGAGATACCTGTTGGTCTTTTCCCGGTGAAAAAAGGAGATGTAATAGGCATGAGTGGCAATACCGGTGGTTCACAAGGACCACACGTTCATTTCGAGATCCGGGAAACAAATACCGATAAATGTCTAAATCCGTTACTATGGGGATTCAATATCCCGGACAATGTTCCCCCGGTTATATATAAAATTGCATTTTATGACCGTAACCGTAGCGTATACGAACAAAATCCGGTGGTAGTGGCCGCGGTCAGAACGGCGACAGGCTCTTACAAAGCCACTGTTCCACGGTTGAATTTCAATAAGGTATTGGTGGCTATTCATGCTACGGATCAGATGTCTGGCGTACCTAACACCAATGGTGTTTTCAAGGCAACGCTTTTTGAAGGCCCAAAACCCCTCGCCGGATTCAGGATGGACGGGATCAGTTACGATGAAACAAGGTACCTGAATGCCCATATTGATTATAAAACAAAATCCGCCGGGGGATCATATATTCAATTCCTGATGCCGCTTCCGGGCGACGCGCTTGAGATCTATCCTTTTTCAAAACCCGGCGCTTTTGTTGAATTAAAAGATACTGCGGCACACGCTTACAGGGTGGAGGTACAGGATCCTTATGGCAATACCTCAAATCTGCAGTTCAGTTTACAGCGATCTGCGTACAATTACCCGTCACCGGTACAGCCCAACCTTATGAGGCCTGATGAACTGAATGTGTATGAAACTGAAAATATGGAACTTTATATGCCGGAACATCTGTTATATGATTCCATCTATTTTAAATACAGTTCAGCGCCGGGCGGACAACCCAATGCATACTCAGCGGTGCATAACGTTCATTCTGCCTTAGTTCCGGTACATTCCAATTTCACCATCAGGATAAAGCCGGACAGGACCATACCTTATAATCTCAGGGAAAAAATACTGATCAGGAAAACAACCTCAGGCAAGCAAACCGTAAAAAAGGCGAGTTGGGGAATGGGGAAATACAGTGCGGAATTCAGGGAATTCGGGACATTTCAGTTGATCGCAGACGACCTGCCTCCTGTGCTTTCAGGTTTTCCAGGGTCCAGCCTTACGGCAGCTACAAAAATCTCATTCTATGTAAAGGACGACAATGTACTGATCCGCAATTTCAGGGCGGAACTTGACGGGAAGTGGCTGAGATTTGTACAGCGGGGTAACACATTCACCTATGTATTTGATGAAAAATGTCCACGTGGTGAACATCAGCTGACGATATCTGTTGAAGACGAGGCAGGAAATAAAACCATTAAATATTATTCATTTACCAGGTAAAATATGTTGACAGAAGGAACAAAAGCGCCTGCATTCAGTGCGCAGGACCAGCAGGGTAAGAAAGTATCATTAGCCGACTTCAAAGGAAAAAAACTTGTTGTATTCTTTTACCCGGAAGACGATACGCCCACCTGTACAGAGCAGGCATGTAATCTCAGGGATAATTATGCATTGCTGAAGTCCAATGGATTTGAAGTAGTGGGTGTTAGTCCTGATAGCGTAGAAAAACATGCAAAATACCAGGCGAAATATGATCTGCCGTTCACGTTACTGGCTGACCCGAAGCATAGTGTTATTGAAAAATATGGCGTATGGGGAGAAAAGAACATGTACGGCAGGAAGTACATGGGCTTATTAAGGACCACATTTGTGATTGACGAAAAAGGAATGATCGTAAAGATATTCCGCAAGCCCAAAGTGCGGCAGCATGCGGAAGAGATCGTTAAGAAGTACGCAGAGACACGGAGATGAACACAGAGACACAGAAATAGACGCAGAGACACAGAGAAGCCACTCAGTGGCTCTGCATCCCCCTCCGCGTCTCTGCGTTCCCCTCTGTGTCTCTGTGTTTCAAAACACTTCATTCAACCCAAAGAACAATCCCTTTGAGCCGTATTTACCGAATGCGTAGTCTATGCAGAGGTTGGTTCTGGTTTTCTTATTAAAAAGTATTCTCAGGCCCGCACCAGCTCCAGGTTCATAAGCTGAGAAGAAACGGTTGTTCAACCCATCTGAAACAGTCTGGATATTTACGAATGCAACACCGCTTAACAGCTTATTATCTGTAATAGGGAACCTGTATTCAGATTCAAGGTAGAAAAATGATGGTCCGCGGAAACGTCCGATAGTATAGGCCCTGCCGCTTCTGTTATACATATCTGTGCCGGTACCCGGAAGGTCAAGGTAGGGAAGATCTCCTTTCAGGCGGTAAGTGCCCAAATGCCAAAATGCTAATACATGTTCAGGGTTGACTGAAGACAAACTGATATATTTCCTGAATTCTGTCATCATCTGCCAGGATTGTTTGGTACTTCCGAGCCAGGTGGGGTTCAACCTTAAAGTGAGATCAGCATAAACGCCTTTATATGATCTGTTCAGGTGGTCCCTGGTGGTGTATTGAGCGTTGAGGAAAACACCACTCAGTGTATACTTCACAGGATTGAAGCCATATGCAGTGCTGTATCCATAGTGCGGCGTTAACATGGTTGAATCAGCCTTTTTGACCTCATCATTTATCTTATTGTGGAAGTTCAGTGCTACGCCACCGCCCACCAGCACATGTTTAGATACTCTTTTATACAATTTTTCATTGATCCTGACCTCATTGAATCTTATCGGGTAGATGAGACTGTCAATTCTCTCTTTACCTGACCCCGGGCCAAGGCCATAATCAATGACCAGCATTTTTGTGAATTGCACATTACCCTGGATAAGGTAATTATTGTTCTGCGTAAACATGTTATGCCTGAACTGCAGATTCATAACATCTTTTGTGGTTAAATATGCCGTGGCAGTTCCTGAACTGAGGGAGGTTGTTTTGGGATCGCCTAAGTGTGCACCGCCCGCTATATTTACTCCAAATATGAAGCCTACGCTGGGGTTATACCCGAGGGCCGGAAGGAGTGAGATATTGGATTGAGGCTTAGCTTCCTTTTTCTTTTTGCCGAATATGCCTGACAACAGGGAGGCAACATCTACGGTGTCCTTATTAGCAGAAGTAACCAGTGAATCCTGTGCGGTAGTATATAAGCCTGTGATAAGGAAAAGGAACAGGAGAGCTGATCTCATATGGCAATGTTACGCAATAGCAT
>JAHEFC010000026.1 GCA_024640385.1 Sphingobacteriales bacterium | reverse complement strand
CACAGTCCACCAGTAGTTATCTGATGTTGTCATGTAGTCGTTAGGAGTACCATCAGCTTTCACACCTGGAAGCAACATTCCGTTTTCGTATACTTTCTCACCATTAGGACCGGCAGTACCAGTAGTCGGGATCTTCTTGCCAGTACCATCTACATAGTATGTCATACCGCCATGAGCCTTGTCCATACCCTGCAGTGTTTCTTCCAGCAGACCGCGGCTCATCATCCAGTAAATAGCTGTTGGCATCACGTAACCGCCGAACCTGTAGTCGATAACCGCATCCAGGGTGATACCTTTATAATTGAAGGCGTTGATCAAACCACCGGTTACTTTTGGCATCGCATTACCTACTTTGTACATGCTGTTAGGATCAACTTTGTAAAGTCCATTTGGATCTACAATTGGCTGACCTGTTTTGTCTTTCAACACAGGGTGAGCATAGAAATCACCCATTGGCTGACCTACTACTGATTTCAGCTGGGCAGCGTTACCATCGTAGTCAGCATGTAGCAGTTCTGTCAAACCAGGAGCAAGCGCTTCAACCTTGTTCATGTTCTGAGCAATGTTGAGCGTGATATCCCACTTGAAGTTCTTCTGACGGAAAGCGTTATAGTTCAAACCTAATTCGATACCTGTATTCCTTAATGTACCTACGTTACTCAGGATTGAAGTTGCACCTGATGATCCTGGCAGTGAAAGCGGAAGGATCTGGTCAACCACCTGGGCATTGTAGTAAGAAAGATCGATACCTAAACGATTGCTGAACATCCTAGTATCCAAACCGAATTCAAACTCTTTCTTCTGTTCTGGCCTGATCAGGTCATTACCGAAAGAAGAAGGGATAGTAGTATAAAGAACGGGGTTAGCACCCTGAGATCCCAATGTGTTCTGGCTATACGCAACGTTAGCCAGGTATGGATCTGGATAGTTACCCACGATACCCCATGAACCCCTTACTTTCATGTAGTTGATGAACTCAGGAAGTTTGAAGGCTTGTGAAACAATAAAGCTGGCGTTGATAGAAGGATAAACGAAGGCGTTGTTGTCAGGATTCATTGTAGAAGTTCTGTCCCTTCTTACTGTTCCTTCAGCAAACAACCATCCTTTATAACCTACGTTAACAGTACCCAGGAAGGCATCTTTTACTACCTCGAGCCTTCTTGAACCACTGTTCGCTGTGTTAACAGAAGCACCGACATCAAAACGGTTCTCTGTACTCAAGCCACCGTTAGTACCGCGGCTGATCCAGGTTCCATTATCCTGCTGCGCAGTATAACCACCCATCACGTTCAGCTCAAGATCAGAAGTCAGCTTCTTAGTCCATGTGGCCAAGATATCGCCGTAAATAATATTGTAGTTAAAGCTCTCCATTCCGAAATAACCGGAGTTACCGAAGATCAGAGGCCTTTCAGTTGCCTGGGATGTTTCAGTCAGCTGTCCGGTGAAATCATTGGCGATCCTGCCACGGAGTCTCAGACTTGGAAGGATCTGCCAGTGATGGGTCATGCTGGCAATAACACGATTGCTTTTTTCTTCTGTATTGTGTTTGTTCACCCTCCAGAAATAGTCAGCGATATCGCCTTTGAAACCGCCATATCCACCATTGATGTTCTCGGATGGAGTAAGGCTCTGGCCGGTACCGGTAACAAACCTGTAACCCATGCTTGTTTGGTATTTATTGGCATACCACTCAGAATTATCGAAACGTCCCAACATACCAGTGAAGTTGTTGGTCAACCTGTCTATAGAGTAAGGACGGTTCTTAGTGATCTGGTTTACATAATTGACCTGCAGGTCCATGCTGTATTTCTTAGCAAAACGGAATGTGCTGTTGAAATTCGCAATGTTCTTGGAGTTCTTTGAATTCAAGCTCACACCTTCGTTATCCTGGCGGGTGAGTGAGAAACGAATATTGTTGTTCTCAGTAACCTGGGTAACAGCCACGTTGATGTTAGAGTTCTGTGCATCCTGGAACATGGCTTCAAAGTTGTTCCCCTGTGAAGAATAAGGCCTGACAACGCCATCCCACCCTGCAATAGGCTGACCATCGAATTTCGCACCGAAATTGATAGAGGCATTAGGTAATGCCCTGGTTTCTTTTGATCCGTTACCATCCAGGTCAACCCAAATGAAACCATCATCGTCCTGGCCAAGGTTGGCGTCCAGTTTATTGATACCATAGCCACGAACGTTCTGATATTCTGGCGTATAAGCCACTTTATCCACGCTATAGCTGGCGTTCACGTCAACAGAGAAACCTTTCTGGCCTTTTGCACCCTTCTTTGTAGTGATCAGCACCACACCGTTTACGGCTTCAGAACCGTAGAGCGCGGCAGCAGATGCCCCTTTCAGGATCGAGAGGTTCTCGATGTCTTCAGGGTTAATATCGAGCAGACCGTTACCGCGTACACGCTGATCGCTCCAATAATCTGTGTTGCTGTATTCACCGTTGCGAATGGGCACACCGTCGAGTACGATCAGTGGCTGGTTCTTACCGGTGATGGAGTTGATTCCGCGGATGTTGATGCTCACACCTGATGTGGCACCACCCGGGGCTGAAGCAACGCGAACACCTGGAGCCTTACCATACAATGCCTGGGCAAAGTTTGGTGGCGCGGTACGAACGATGTCTTCAGATTTCACAGTTGCAGTTGCATAACCCAGCGCCTTTTGCTGCTTACTGATACCGAGTGATGTTACCACCACTTCAGTAAGTTGGCCGGCATCGGTCATTGCAATGTCCAGGTTGGACTGGCCTGCTACTGGCACTTCACGCATGGCCATACCAGCGTAAGTGATCTGTAATGTGGCATTTGGCAGAACGCTGATTGAAAACGTTCCGGTGCTGTTTGTGACCACGGAATTTTTGGTTCCTTTCTCGGTCACAGTAGCGTTCGACAATACGGCACCCGTATTGTCTTTCACTGTTCCTGTCACTGTCCTTTTCTCTTGGGCGAATAGCAGAACGCTCGACGCCATGAGGCAAAAGAACGTGAATAGAATTCTACTCTTGGTTCTCATTTGCAGTTGTTTTAATATGAGTGTTTAAACCTGCTGGTTTTGAGCAGGTGGCGGACAAGTTAAACGGTTTAGCATATTATTAACAATAGGTGCTGACGAAAATCATTCGATTTGTCTTTTTTGGGTATTGCTCAAAAAAAGCATGGTTATTTATGCAACTACCTGAAACCCTTGCTGGTTGCGGGATGATCGGCCATTCCGAAAAATGATGCTTATTACCAGGTCTTTGCGCAATCGCTTGCGCAAGATTATGAGCCGCAGCCAGTTGTTTAACGATTTAGCAAGCGTATTTAAACAAACTAAGTGCGTATTTTTTACACTTTGAATGTTTAGCAAACCTGGGGTTGGGGTGGTTCAGTCATGTTCTCCTCCATCGATGATTGTCTATATTTGACGCTTCAATCAGAACCAATTCATGAACATCCAGGGGCAGGCTTTTCGAACCATCTGGCTAAAACCAGGGGATTTAACCCGAATTCAGATCATAGACCAGCGGCATCTGCCCCACCAGCTCTTTATTGAAGACCTGGAAACCGTTGACCAAATGGCAACGGCCATTAAAGACATGCACCTCCGAGGCGCAGGACTAATTGGAGCCGCCGCGGGGTTCGGGATCTACCTGGCCACCCTCGAAGCTCCAAAAAACGATTTTTTTGAAACATTCATTTTTCAGGCAGCGGAGAAACTGAAGTCCACCCGTCCTACGGCCGTCAACCTGGCCTGGGCGGTAGACAGGCAGTTGAACGCCATCCAACAAGGACAGTCCATCGAGGAAAAAATAGATATCGCCCTTTTCATGGCCACTCAAATTGCCGATGAAGATGCTGAACACTGCCGGCACATCGGCGAACATGGCCTACCACTAATTGAAGCAATAAGCCGGAAGAAAAATGGCGCCCCGGTAAATATCCTGACACATTGTAATGCAGGATGGCTGGCATTTGTGGACTATGGCTCGGCTACTTCTTCTATATATGCTGCGCACGACAAAGGCATAGCCGTACATGTATGGGTGGATGAAACCCGTCCCAGAAACCAAGGCGCGAGTTTGACGGCCTGGGAATTAGGACAACACGGGGTGCCACATACTATCATTGCCGACAATACCGGCGGACATCTCATGCAGCACGGCATGGTGGATATGGTGATCGTAGGTTCAGACAGAACCACTTATACGGGCGATGTAGCCAACAAGATCGGAACCTACCTGAAGGCCCTGGCTGCTCACGACAACAATATCCCTTTTTATGCCGCCCTTCCCTCCTCTTCTATAGACTGGCAAATGGAAGATGGTCTGAAAGAAATTGTGATCGAAGAGCGACATGGCGATGAAGTAAAATACATGGAAGGGCTTTGTGAAAGCGAGATCAAAAAAGTGTTGCTCACTCCATTAAATAGCAACGCTGCCAATTATGCTTTTGATGTCACTCCTGCAAGATTGATCACCGGCATCATCACAGAAAGAGGCATTTGCAAAGCCAATAGAGAAAGCATCCTGGATCTATTCCCTGAAAAAAAGCAACATGGATGAAGGCTATATAAAATTCAACTGCCACTGGATCCCTTCGAATGATATTGCATTGCCAATGGTTGCTGAATTAAATTTCTGGCGGAACAGGATGTATGAAAAAGGATTGATCGGTGTATATCAGGATGGGATAGGTTATGGAAATATCAGTATCAGATTAAAAGGAAAAACGTTTTTGATATCAGGTACGGCTACCGGTGGACTACCCACACTGAACGAATCACATTATTCATTAGTTACCGATTATGATTTTCCTACAAACAGTCTAACCTGTGAAGGTGCTGTAAAAGCATCTTCTGAATCACTTACCCATGCGGCGATCTATGAATGTTCTGCTGAAACAAATGCAGTGATTCATGTTCACAGTCTCAATCTATGGAACAAGTTGATCCACCAGGTTCCTACCAGTAGTGCCGCTGTTGCCTATGGCACACCGGAAATGGCGAATGAAATAAAAAGGCTGTTTGCCGAAACATCATTGGCTACAGAAAAAATAATGGTGATGGGCGGACATCGGGAGGGGATCATCAGTTTTGGAAAAGACCTGGCCGAAGCGGGAAATATTTTACTGGATAAATTGAACTTATTATTATGATAAAGATCGGGATCATTGGTGGCTCGGGATTGGAAGATCCTCAAATATTGAGCAATGTCCGTGAAGAAGAAGTCACCACTATCTACGGCCCACCAAGCTCGGCATTGACCCACGGAACCATCAATGGGAAAGAGGTGGTATTGATATCCCGTCATGGCAGGCATCATCAATATTCCCCCACTGAAGTAAATTACCGCGCCAACGTATTGGCGTTGAAAGAAGCCGGTGTCACCCA
This sequence comes from Sphingobacteriales bacterium, assembly GCA_024640385.1. Classification (GTDB taxonomy): domain Bacteria; phylum Bacteroidota; class Bacteroidia; order Chitinophagales; family Chitinophagaceae; genus Pollutibacter. The sequence continues at coordinate 11,556 of JAHEFC010000026.1, read as the reverse complement.
TATTTTAGCCACTACAGCCTGTGGCAGCTTAAGAGCCGAAATCGGTCGCGGCCATTTTGTGGTGCTGGACCAGTTCATTGATTTCACCAAACACCGGACCAGCACTTATGCAGACAAATTCGAGAGTGGCATCGTGCATGCAGCCATGGCTGATCCATTTGATGAAACACTGCGGGGCTTATTATACACTTCAGCTTCTGCATTGAATTTGCCCGTGCATCCCAAAGGCACGGTAGTCACCATTGAAGGTCCCCGTTTCTCCACCAGGGCTGAATCCAGAATGTTCCAGGGCTGGGGCGCCGATGTGATCAATATGTCGGTAGCCACCGAAGCCTCTTTGGCCAACGAATTAAAAATCCCCTATGCCGCCATTGCGATGAGCACTGACTACGACTGCTGGAAAGAAGACGAAGCGCCTGTGTCCTGGGAAGAGATCTTAAAAATATTTCACCAGAACGCGAGCAATGTAAAGCAGATTTTGATTGATGCGATTGGGCGGGTGGGGTAGGTTCGATGGCTCTTCTTCGTGCTCCATGGGCAATGTTTTAGAAATATTTACCTATTTTGAATATTCGATAGCCCATTATGGATTACGCAAATCTTAGATCATTTCTACTTGAGAAAATGCGGATGTCGCATATCTATCAGCCGGTGATGATTAAAAGGCTATTAGAGGGAAATGGTTCAGCCACTGATAATGAAATAGCAGCTGTCTTGGTCAATTTTGACCCTTCTCAACTTGAGTATTATAAGAAAATTACCAACAACATGGTTGGTAAAGTTCTGAGAAGCCACAATATCGTCAAGAAAGAAAGAAATCAATATAGTCTTGCTGATTACGAAAGTCTCACACCTGAACAAATAACTCAACTGATAACTCTCTGTTCATTAAAGATCGATGACTATATTAAACGAAGAAAAGATGCAATTTGGGCACACAGGAGAATTAACAGAAATAATGTTCCAGGCACAGTTAGGTATGAAGTATTAAAAAGAGCTCAATTTAGGTGTGAGTTATGTGGAATATCAGCAAACGAGAAGGCTCTTGAAGTTGACCATATAACACCCAAGAACTTAGGGGGTATAGATTCAATAAATAATTACCAAGCGCTCTGTTATACATGTAACGCTTCCAAGAGAGATAGGGACAATACAGATTTTAGAGAAGTTCATAATAAATATGCATGCCGTGACAATAATTGTATATTCTGCATTATTGATAAGAAGAGAATTGTGAATGAGAATAATCTAGCTTACCTCATTTACGATAAATTTCCTGTAACAGATGGGCATTCGCTTATAATACCTAAAAGGCATTTCCCTGACTATTTTGAGATTACCCAAGCAGAAGTAAACTCTGTAAACTTTCTGTTGCACCAAGCAAAAGAATTCTTACAAAAAGAAGACAAAACAATTGAAGCATTCAATATTGGCATTAATAGCGGGTTAACAGCCGGCCAGACCATTCTTCACACCCATATACATTTAATACCAAGGCGAAAATATGACGTAGAAAATCCTAGAGGCGGTATTCGTAATTTGATTGCTGGTAAAGGAGATTATATCTCATAATCCTATGAAAACACTAAATCGACAGTACTACGTAGCAGAAATTTCAAAATTTTTAGAGGAAACTGAAATTGAGATCCTAGGAAAACTTTCATTAAATAATGAATTCGCACTTGATCAAACTCAAAAAGAAGCATGGAGACAAGAAATTGAAATTCTAAAAAATACCCTTTCAAAGTTTCCAAACGGACAAATCTTCTTTGAATTTTCCATCCCGAGAATGGGCTCTAGAATAGATGTTATTCTAATTATTAGGAACGCAGTTTTCGTTATAGAGTTCAAGGTAGGTGAGAAAAACTTTTTGCCTTCGGCACTTGATCAGGTTTGGGATTATGCAATAGATTTAAAGAACTTCCATAAAACAAGTCATGACAAATTAATTGCGCCTATATTAGTTGCTACCGCGGCCGAAGATCCAATTTCCGTTATCGAGTTCAACCCACATAATGACAATCTGCTTTTCCCTATTAAAGCAAATGCAACTAACCTACTTTATGTCATTGAGAATGTAATATCGCAATCCGAATCGCCCGACATTGATGCTCAAACTTGGATTTTAGGTAAATATTCACCTACTCCTACTATCATTGAGGCAGCAATGGCACTTTACAACAATCACTCTGTAGAAGATATCACTAAGAACGAAGCTGAGGCCACAAATTTGGTCAAAACAAGTGCGGCTGTTCATGAAATCATACATCTTTCAAAATTAGAAAACAGAAAAAGTATCTGTTTTGTAACTGGAGTTCCAGGTGCAGGAAAGACGTTAGTCGGCCTTGATATCGCTACACGCAATATGAATAAAGATGAAGGGTGTGTTTTTCTCTCTGGTAACGGACCATTAGTGGCAATTTTGAGAGAGGCTCTTACTCGAGATAGATATAAGAAAGAAAAGGCACTTGGTAAAAAGGTCAAGAAAGGAGAAATATATTCTAATGTCAAGGCTTTCATTCAAAATGTTCATCATTTTAGAGATGAGTATTTAAGAGATACTGGAGCGCCATTTGATCATGTTGCGATATTTGATGAGGCACAGAGAGCATGGAACAAAGAACAAACAATTAGTTTCATGCAACGAAAAAAGAATTTTCATAATTTTTCAAAATCTGAGCCTGAGTTTCTTATTAACTGCTTAGATCGGCATAAAGATTGGGCAGTTGTTGTTTGTCTAGTTGGAGGAGGGCAGGAAATAAATACAGGTGAAGCTGGAATTAGTGAATGGATCGAATCGATGGAAAGGTCTTTTAAAGATTGGGATATTCATATTTCACCTCACCTAACAGATAGTGAATATTCTTCAAATGATTCTATTACAAGATTAAAAAATCGGAATAATGTATATTGGAATGAAGGTTTACATTTATCTGTTTCGATGCGTTCTTTCAGAGCAGAACATCTTTCAACTTTAGTTAAAAATCTTCTTGACCAAAACATTGAAGAATCGATTGGCCATTTTCAAGCACTAAAAGACAAATACCCAATTGTAATTACTAGGAATTTGTTAAGCGCTAAGAGGTGGTTAAAAATGAAAGCTAGAGGTAGTGAACGGTATGGAATAATAGTTTCTTCACAGGCCCAACGACTAAAACCTTTTGCGATAGATGTAAAATCACCCATCGATCCTATTCATTGGTTTCTTGATGGTAAAGACGATGTTCGGTCTTCCTACTATCTTGAAGATGTAGCGACAGAATTTCATGTTCAAGGTCTTGAGTTGGACTGGGCATGCGTGACATGGGATGGAGATTTTAGATTTAAAGGAAACGGAGAATGGCAATATTTCTCGTTCAAAGGAGATAAATGGCAAAACATTAATAAGGAAGAAAAAAGGAAATATCTTAAGAACGCCTACAGAGTTCTGTTAACAAGAGCGAGGCAAGGTATGGTCATAGTCGTCCCAGAGGGTAACGATGAAGACCATACAAGAAAGTCCAGTTATTACGACTCTACATTTAGATATTTAATTTCTATTGGATTTCAAGTACTCGAATAAGTATCCCCCTACCTCACCTTCTTCGTCATATTCCCATGTATAGTAAAACTCACCACCTTTCCCGCAGCATCGCGCTGGAAACGGAGCGGTACACCGGGTAGGTCATCCTTGCGCTCGAAACGGAATTCGTTGGCGGTGGATGTGGGCTTGAATAACGGTAAGGTGGCAGCAGCCAGGGGATCGTTGGAGGGCAGGCTGTACATCAGCAAACGGCCCTTCCAGGTGGCCACTGCGGCTTCGGAACCCCAGTCGGTGCCATCGTAGATCCCGGTATAGTCTGCCAGGCTCGCTGTGGTCGCGGATGCAGGCGTCGATTTGTATTTGTCCAGGATCTTTAATATGCCATCGGCGAATTTTTCAGGGCTGGCCCCCGCCGCATTGCAGAATACAACTACCCCGATTCCGGATGCAGGATCAAGACGCAATATGGACCGGTAACCGGGACAGGAACCTCCATGCCCCACTATTGTTTTTCCACCATCGTTACGCACTACAAAACCCAGACCCCAATTGCTGTTGCCCGCAGGATCATACCACTGTACCCGCTGCATTTCGCGCAGGGTGGATTGCTTCAGCACCTCCGGCGTTTTAGACTTGTATAACCTGTTCTGCCACTCGGCAAATTTGCCCAGGTCCACCACTGTGGAGGTAAACCCTGCAGCAGCCGCTATGCCATTGGCCTGGAAAAACGGCATCAGCCTTCTCTTCCCATCCCGCGACAATCCACTATAACCCTTGGCCAGTTCCCTGCCATATAACTCCTTCGGCATATAAGGCCTGGTATTGGATAATCCCAAAGGCCTGATGATCTTCTCCTGCACATACTGCTCATAAGGCATGCCCGACACTTTCGCGACGATCTGCCCCAGCAAAGCCATGCCCAGGTTGCTGTATTGAAACTCACGGGAAGATGGATATAAGGTACTCTGATCGTCTAACCTGTCATTGATCTCTTTCTCAGTAGGGAAATTGAAGGGCCAGGTCCAGTAAGCCTGGTCCGATTCGCGTGGCAGGCCCGCACTATGCGTCAGTAAACCCCTGATGGTGATGGGCACCGATTCGAATTCCTGCTTCACCTTGAAATCCGGCAGGTACATACTCACTGAGTCGTCTAACCGAAGTTTGCCCTGTTCCCAAAGCTGCATGATTGCCACTGAAGTGAACAGCTTGGATATGGAGCAGATGCTGCAGATGGTTTCAGCCTTCATCGGTACCTTATTCTCTACATCGGCATAACCATAACCCTTGCTCCAGACCAGCTGCTGGTCTTTGATGATGGCCACCGAAATACCGGGGATGTTCTCAAATGCAAGCTGGGCCTCGATCCAGGTATCTATTACAGCAATGGGTTCCCTGAAGGCCGTGTCTTGGGCTTTGACGGTATTGAAAAGCAAAATGCCGATTGCGAATAAGAACAGATTAGCTGCAGATTTCATTTCTTATGTTTTGGTGTTTTAATATAATCATTTACAAAAGTCCATTGTAAATATTTGGTCGGGAAAATTTCAAATTTCTGAAGAAATAAATAACTTAATACAGCCTTAATCCTTCAACACATCAACATGTTCAAGAAAATCCTCAAATGGACCCTGCTGTCCATCATTACCATTGTTGTTTTATTCCTGGTTTCGATTAACCTGATGTACAAAAAAAAGCTTGAAGCACCTTATCCCAACATTCATGCTTCCAGCGATAGTGCAGTGATCGCACGCGGTAAATATTTAGTGATGGGCCCTGCCCATTGCCCGAATTGCCATGGAGCACCTGGAACAGAAGATATTGTTGACCGTGGGGAAGAAGTTCCCTTGCAGGGTGGCCGGGTCTTCGATATACCTCCCGGCAAATTTTACCCGGTCAATCTGACCCCCGATGAAACGGGTATCGCTAAACTGAAAGATGAAGAGATCGCGCGCACGCTTCGTTATGGTGTTGGTTTCGATGGGCGTTTGATCCTTGATTTCATGCCCTTTCAAAATGTCAGCGATGAAGATCTTACCGCCATCATTTCTTATCTGCGTGCTTCGAAACCGGTGAAGAATGTGGTACCCAAACCAGAGCATACTTTATTGGGCAAGTTTGTTTTCTCTTTTGTTGTTGATCCAATTGGCCCGGCTGGCGATGTGCCCAAAGCCGTCAAACGTGATTCTACTGCAGAGTATGGAAAATACCTGGCGCTCAGTGTAGCCAATTGCAAAGGCTGCCACACCAACAGGGACTTAAAAACAGGTGCCTATGTAGGCGAACCTTTTGCCGGCGGGTTTGAAATGGATGTACCCGGATACCTGATCACCTCTCCAAACATTACGCCTGCAAAAACAGGCAGAATAACTGGCTGGACAGAAGAACGATTTATCCAACGATTTCGCGAGGGCAAGAAAATAGCGATGTCCCCCATGCCCTGGGGACCATTTTCCAGGCTTGACGAAATCGACCTGAAAGCGGTTTACCGTTATCTGCAAACGGTGAAGCCTGTGGAAATTGAGTATAAAGAGATGATCAAAAAGGTGGCACCTTAATTCACCAGGCTGGCTTTTACAGCCGGATCATTCAGCAGTATTTTCACCTGCGCTGTAAATACCTCGTCAGCAATTATCTGAAGGTATTCTTTTGAGCCCGCCAACTGGAATGGCTTTTTTGTTACCCTGTCTGCCACAGATTTTGTTGCCAGCAGGCTTCCGGATCTGTCGTACACTGAAATGACCAACTCCCAGGTAACATCATAGCGCATGTCCGTAAACGTGGGCGTAAGATTCGCTTCCCATTGTTTCACATTAAAATAGACCAGCCTTTCTGCTTCTGTACGGTTGAACCGGGCCAGCATACTGTCTTGCTGTGTATTCAGCTCTATCAACATAGGCATTGCTTTGATGTCAAGCTTGGAGAGAGAAGCCACCACAGCATTGGTGAATTCCACAGCAAGGGGTTTGCCGCTTTTGGTTTGCATATTATAGGGGATCTGTACAGTGGTTTTGAGCTGCCCGCAGAAACTGGGCTTTTGTTTCCCTTCCAGTACATAGGCCCGGCTATCCTGAAAGCCTACGATCATAGACTTTGCCTTGGTGTAGTCGGGGGCAACATTCTTATTCTCGAAACTCATTTTTCTTCCTATAGCACAGCCGGTGAACAGGAGTAGTAAGAATAATGATATGATTCGCATAAACCCAAGGTAGGTCTGTAATGTCCTTCAAAAAATGATGCCCGTCAATGTTTTGACTTAGATAAAGAAATAATTCATTTCCACCGAAGATGCCAGAAACCTTCATCGTTGATTGCGCATTCTGCAAATAGGCCTGATGTCCAGCGCATGTTTTCCGGATTTCTGCAATTCCGGGGCTCCCCGCCACTGAAATCAATTATGGACCGGCATGTTGCCGGTATAGTTTAGTCTCATTAAAACAACTATTATGAAAAAGTTCAGTCTCCTTCCCTTTTTTATGCTCCTGGCTCTGTTCTTCACCAGCTGCACTAAAGAGCCTTTGACTTATGAATCTCCCTATCTGGTGGACAAGAATTTCCATTTCTCCATGGCGGTGGACAGGTCCAGGCTTTATTGTTTTGGCTTTGAAGATGTCAATAACAACACCAAATGGGGCCCGGCCATGAGCATACGCCAGGATCAGGATCCCACAAAACCATCCACTACAATTTCAGTCAACAACAAGTACAGCATCCCCAAAGAAATGGAAGGAGATCTATTGTTCGATTTCGTACTGACAAAAAAAGGAACCGATCCCATTGGCAAATACCAGACCTTACAAACCAATGGTGACGGTGGTGTTCACATAATTGACAGAACCATTGATAAATCGTATAAGATCAGCACAGATTCACTGGTATTCAATGTAACTATAGTTGGCCGGAGTACCCTGTTCGGCAAATATGCAGAAGGTAATTTCTCCATGAACCTGATCGATATCAAAGACACGGCTAAGCTTGTACCAGTGACTGGCAGTTTCAGGTTGCATGTGGCGGAGTGAGGTTATTAGTCTCGCCCAATTCTCTTTCCGATGTTGGAAAAACGCCTTCCTCATGCCTATTCCCTCACGAAATCTGTTAATCACCCAAAATAATTACCATTTGCCCTTTTCGGTTTTCCTCCGTAGCCTGCCCACATTAGTTTACAGCCCGGATTGCCAGACAAATTGTAACTTATAAAACGGCAGTTCCGGAATGTTATGAAAAAGTTCTATTTCACTTTCAGTTTAATGCTCTTGTTTATAAGTTCCCGGGAGCAAGCGCAGATCTACGATCTTCCATATATCCACAGCCTGGAACAAGATCTTACAAAACAGAAAGGAAACTCTCGTATCGATCTGCTGAATGAAATAAGTTACGCCTGGCAAAGAACAATGGACACGAACGTGTACAAAAGCACTGGGGCGAAAAGCTGGGGAATGTTCTTCAGGATCAAAAAAGATTCTGTTACCTACTACGCAACACCAGCTTATGAAGAATCTATAAAGATGAATTACAAAGCAGGCGAAGGGGCAGCCCTCCTGCAACTGGCCCAGGGAAAATTTTTCTCCTGGTGGGATGATTTCGGTTATCCGGTAGCGGTATCAAAAGAATTGTTGGATAGTATGCAGCAGATGCTCGACCGCTCACAGGCAATCCTGGAGAAAACGAACGATCATCACAAACTGGCCCACTTATATTTCCTGAATGCGGATATGATCCGAAAAAGGAACCGGCAGAATAAAGATCTCTATTTTTCAACATATCAGAAAGGCTTGAGGGAAATGGAACTTGCGGGCAATATGGGCGAGTGTGCAGAATTTTTCACCTGGATCAGCTTTGACTATATAGACGGCGGCTACCTGAGTGAAGCACTGGATGCTTCACTGAAAGGACTTGACTATGCGCAAAAATGGACAGTTCCTTCAAGTTCTCCGCTGACAGTAGATTACAAAAGCTATCTCGTGCTACAATCCCTGTATAACCTGTCAGAAATTTCAAAAACCGGCGGCGACTATCAGACAGCATTAAACTATCTCCGTGAAAGCAAAGACTATGCAGAATCAAAAAAGTATGCTCTACTTGGGCTGGGACAGATCCAATTACTGGAAAATCAGTACGATGAGGCCATCAAAACACTTAGTCCTCTCATCGATTCTTTCAAAACATCAGCCCCAAATGGTCTCATATTGACGGCCACCAAATTAGGTGCTGCATATAATGGTAAAGGGGATTATAAGGAGGCATTGAAGTATGAATACCTGGCACTTGACAAAGGGATTGAATGGGGAAAGAGAATCTACATTATGCCCGTTTATGAACTTATCGCAAGGGCCCACTATAAAATGGGCAATAGCGACAGTGCTTATTTGTATCTGGACAAATACATTAAACTGAAAGACTCCATTCAGAACGTACAGTTCCTGTTCCAGTTACACAAGGCCAGAAAAGATGCTGATGTTGCCTTGCTTAAAAAAGACAATCAAAACAAGGAAGCGGAGATCAGACGGCAGGCCCAGCTGAGAGATATCCTTATTCTTGCCCTGATTTTTCTGCTGATCGCAGGGGCATTCATCTGGAGAAATATCAGTCTTCGCAAAAAATATCAGCAGCTTGAACTGTTACGCACTCAGGCAGAACTACAGCAACAGGCGCAGGACCTGGAGATGAAAGCCCTCAAGGCCCAGATGAATCCACATTTCATCTTCAACTCACTCAGCTCAATCAACTGGTTCATCCTGAAAAATAAAACGCAGGAGGCTTCGGATTACCTGACCAGTTTCTCCAGGCTGATCCGTATGGTATTGACCAATTCTGACAAGCCCGTGATCAGCCTCGACGAAGAACTGAAGATGCTCCGGCTTTACCTGGATATGGAACAACTCCGGCTGGAACATTCTTTCGATTATAAGATCGAAATGATGAACAATATCGATCCCGCCGAGATCTATATGCCGCCCATGATACTACAGCCCTTCTGTGAAAATGCTATATGGCATGGACTTTCGCACAAACCGGAAAAAGGATTGCTCACCGTGAACTTTGAACTGCAGGGGCAGTTGTTGAACTGTACCATTGCAGACAATGGCGTGGGCCGGGAAAAAGCTGCGCAGCTGAAAAACAACGCAGGGCATAAAGACAGGTCCCTGGGCATTCAGATCACTAAATCAAGACTCTCATTATTCAACGGCGCAGAAAAAGAATCAGAATTTTACAGCATAGAAGATGTGGTGAATGAAGAAGGAGTAATAGATGGAACCAAAGTCAGTTTGAAGATCAAACCCAAAGAAGTGGCATGATAAAAGCGATCATAGTAGACGATGAACCCCTTTGCTGCCAGAGCCTGCAACTGTTGCTGGAGCAGAACTTTCCTGACGTTTCCATTGTTGGTGTTTACAACAACGGTCTTACGGCATTGGAGGGCTTGCGCTCGCAAAACGTTGATCTTGTTTTCCTCGATGTTGAAATGCCGCGGATGTCGGGCTTCGAGATGCTGGAGGCTTTGGGCCCGGTAAACTTCAAACTGATTTTCACCACCAGTTACGATAAATATGCATTGAATGCCCTTCGTGTCAGTGCCATTGATTATCTGCTTAAACCCATCGATCGTCGGGAACTGATTGCTGCCGTTGAAAAAGTTCGTTCATCCTCCGCATCAGTCAACACGCAGCAGCTGGAACTGTTGCTGCAGAAAGTAAATCAACCTGCCAGGCCTATTCTCAAGATCGCAATGCCATCAATTGAAGGGCTTGAGATGGTACCCATCGAAACCATTCTTTATTGCGAATCCAGCGACAACTACTGTTATATCTTCCTTAAAGGAGGCAAGAAGATGCTGGTCACAAGATCCATGAAGGAAATGGAAGAACTGCTGGAAGAATATTCCTTCGCCCGGGTTCATCGTAGTTTTCTGGTCAACCTGAACGAAGTGGAAAGATATGTCCGCGGCGATGGGGGTTACGTGATGATGTCGGACGGGAAAATGATCGATGTGTCCAGGAGCAAGAAAGAAGAGTTGTTGAAGAAGTTGCTTCGATGATTTTCCCGTTCTTCAGTTCTTGCTGATCACAAACGTAACCGGCTGCTGCATGGTAAAGGGGATCTTGATCCCGTAGATGGTGGCAGGCGTCCAACGGCCAGATTCATTTACAACCCTTAAAGCTTCTTGCGCAAGTTTAGGATGTACGTCTCTGGTATTCACCACGCGCGCGTTTTCAACGATGCCTTTGTCGGTCACCAGGAATTTCACCAGTACGGATTGCAGGCCTGATGTTTCACCCCTGGGGATCTTGACATATTTTGCCGCCAGGTCAACGTCCAGATTCTTTTGCAGGTAGGATGCCCATCCCCCGTTACGGTCATACGTTGGTGTGATGAGTAGCTTTTCAATTTCGTATGGAGCCTGCGGTAATGACGGCAGGTTGAACACAGTATCATCAATGGGCTTAGGGGTTACAGAAACGGCTTCCTGATAGGTCTTATATATGTCCGATTCCTCTTCGAGCGCCAGCCACATGGACGAAGTTGCTGCTGCATATATATGATAATTGCCCAACTCCATGTCTTTATATAGCTCAGGGTCGATCGGCAGCTGGGGCGTATAATAGTACTTGCGGGTACCATCAGCCCCTTTCATTGAAAACACATCACAATCGTACCCCGCAATATTTTTCTTCTCGGAAGTTTTTCCGGCACTGGCTGGCTTGGGCGAAGCTTTGGAATAATCAACAACATAGAGTGTATCAACATTCCTGAACTTCATATACAGCTTCTTATGATCACCCAAATAGTAACTCTCACCCGCAGAGCTGGTATACTTCTGTTTATTGTTCTTTGTGTAAACGGTGACGTCAGGACTGACCGCGAAGATCACCTTCATGGCCTCCTCCCCCATATCGGGAGATTTGGACTTTAGATCAACTTTCAATTTAATAATGCCTTCAAAAGTTTTGGTTTGGCTGAAGGAGTAGAACGAAGAAAATAAAAACAATACAAGGGTAGCAATGGTAATTCGCATAGTGTTTAGATCAGCCGCAAAT
>JAHEFC010000268.1:1292-5876 GCA_024640385.1 Sphingobacteriales bacterium | reverse complement strand
TCAGGAACGAGAATACGATGATGGTCACCAGTACGTCGTGCATCAACGCCACAATAGTACCTGTAGAATATCTCCAGTCACGGAAACGGAGGAGTATATACAAGAAGATCACAAAGATCGCGAATATCGTTGCCTTGATAGCGCCTTTCTTAAGGTCATCGGAGATAGAAGGCAATACGGATTGAGAACTTTGTTTATAGTTTTTCTTGAAATCGAAATAGCTGGTGTTGGCGGGAAGTTTTGACTTCAGGCCGGTATACAATGCCATTTCAACAACAGAGTCAGCCGTCTTACTATTATTATCGATCAGGTAAGAAGTAGTAATGTTCAGCGTCTTATTATCGCCAACAGTTTTAATAATGGGGAACTCGCCAAACACTTTCTGCAGGTCGTCCCTGACATCATCATTCTTCATAGCCTGGTCAAAGCGGATGGTATAGCTGCGTCCGCCTTTGTATTCAACACCCTGGTCGAAGCCATTGAACAATGCAGCAACACCGCCGAGCAGAACTATGATTGAAATTACATAGGCAACTTTCCTGTACTCTACAAATTTGTACTGGGCATGTTTGAAGATCTTCCTTGACAAAGGAGTGAAGTATTCAAAATGCCTGTTCTTGTTGGTCCAGAAATCTGTGATCAGCCTGGAGATCAGGATACCGCAGAATAATGAAAGCAGGATACCCAGGATCTGTGTAGTGGCAAAGCCTAGGATGGGACCCAATCCGAAATAGAACAGGATCAGTGCGGTCAGTAAGGTAGTGATGTGGCCATCCAGTACCGGCGGCAATGATCTTTTATAACCTTCGGAGATAGCCAGCTGATAGCTCTTCCCTTTGGTCAGTTCATCCTTGATCCGCTCAAAGATGATTACGTTGGTATCTACAGCCATACCGATAGTAAGAACCAGACCAGCGATACCGGGGGCAGTCAACGTAGCACCAAGGGCACTCAGCACACCCACCGTAAATATCAGGTTAAGGATCAAAGCCATATTAGCTACCCAGCCTGCTGTATTATAATATACGAGCATCAGGGCGAAGATCACTAAGAATGAAATACCGAATGCCAATGAACCGCCTTTGACGGCTTCTGCACCAAGGGTAGGACCTACCACTTGTTCCTGTACGATCTTGGCAGGTGCCGGAAGTTTACCGGACTGGAGAATATTGGCAAGGTCCTGGGCTTCCTCAATGGTGAAATTACCGCTGATCTCAGAAGTACCTGAAGTGATCGGGTTGATCACATTAGGCGCTGAGTAAACTATATTATCCAGAACGATGGCGATAGGCTTACCCACGTTATCTGTTGTCATCTGACCCCAGATACGCTCTCCCTGCTTGGTCATGATCATTTTGATCGCAGGGCGGCCACGGTCGTCATAATCCTGTGTTGATGCCTGAACGCCATCTCCTTCCAGTTTTGCTTTGTCAGAACCTTCAACAGTCTTCAGGGCATAAAAGGGGAGGAAATCGCTTTTTACTCCTTTGTCGTTCTTCTCAGGAACACCGTAAGCGAATATCAGGTTAGCAGGGAACTGGTTTCTTACCACTTCCAGGCTAAGATAATCGTTCAGAGCTGCAGTGTCAGACGATGACACGAAACCTATATAAGGCGCGTAAGACACCCTTCCGTTTGCACCCTGCTGTGGAGGAACCGGTTGCAGGTATTTAAATAATGAAGCTGCATTTTTGGTATCAGCTACTGATTTCGCTGTAGTATCTTTTTTAGCCAGGTCACCAATAGTCAGTGCCTTGGTAGTATCGGTATCTTTGGGAACAACAGCCTGAGCTGCTGAATCAACAGCTGGTTTTTCTTCCTTCACGCCGCTGTAATAATCTTTTAATGATTTTTCGGCGTCAGTGAAAGGCTTATCAAGTTCTCCGATGTTATATACTTCCCAGAACTGGAGATTTGCAGTTGCCTGCAGATATTTACGAACTCTTTCAGGGTCATCTTTCACACCAGGCAGTTCCACGGTGATAATGCCTTTGTTCTTATCCAGGTTGATATTCGGTTGTGCCACACCAAACTGGTCGATACGTTTCTGGAGTACATTGAATGTATTACCAATGGCTCCATCGGCCGATGCCCTGATTTTTTCCAGGACTGCATCGTCACCATCTTCGATCTTGATATTCTTACCAGGACCAGCGAAAATGGATGCAAGTCTTGCATTTGGATTCTGGGCTTTAAAAGCACTGGCGAAGAGCGTGATATAATCAGCGTCACTGTTTGCTTTTTGTTGAGTGGCAGTTTGTAGTGCTTTGTTCAACGAAGGATCTTTGGGATTGTTTGAAAGCGACTTCATCAGTCCTTCCAGTTCCACTTCAAGGGTTACACTCATACCACCCTGCAGGTCAAGACCCAGGTTAAGTTCCTGCTCTTTGGCTTTTTGGTAGCTGATGGCACCGGTGATACCGTAGGTCACGGTTTTCTCACGGGTACTGTCCAGCAGCCTACGGAGTCTCTTCTTGAATTCAAAATCTTTTTCTTCAGGGGTTGCATTGGCATAATTCGCGGAGACGAATGATTTCGCCTTCTTTTCCAGGGAGTTCTCATGGTTGCGCACCACCATCGTGAAATGGAGTTGATACAATGAGATCAGGATCAGCGCGACAGCAAAAAATCTTATCAAACCTTTCAGTTGCATATGTCGGTATTTACTAATCTGCCCGGGTTTTTGGGCAGGCCGGCAAAGATAGTGTTTTTAAACATCAATCATAGGGGAAAAGAGGCGGGAAACAAGGGTTTTATTTATTTTTGGATATGCTTAAAAATCGGGTACGCTTTGTATTCATTTCCGTCCTCTTCATGCTATCCTGTACCACCTCTAAACGTATGAAATACAATGTAACTCCCGGCGGGGAGGTCAGATCAGAAACAAGGACCGAAGAGTACCTTGAGCAGTTGCTCTCTGAGGATAAAAACCTTAAGCCGTTCCTGGCGCTTAAAGACTCCCTGATGATCCAGGTGATCTATACACAGATCGACAGGGATAAGAACAATAAGCCGGTTTTCAGGGACTATTTTTTCAATGTCAATCCCGCCCGGTATTTTTACCCGGCGTCCACCATAAAAATGCCCACGGCCATGCTGGCGCTCGAAAAACTGAACCGGATCAACCTGCCTGGGTTGGATGCCTCAACCACCATGGTAACCGGCAAAGGTTATGGACGGCAAACTGAAGTGCTGGTGGACCCCAGTTCTCCTGACGGAAGACCCACGATCGGGCAGTATGTGAAGAAAGTGTTCCTGGTGAGCGACAATGATGCCCAGAACAGGATGTATGAATTCCTGGGCCAGAAATACCTGAACGAGAACCTCAGGGCCAAAGGTTATCCGGAAACCGAGATCATACACCGTTTACAAATTGCATTGCCGGAAGATGAGAACAGGAAAACCAACCCCGTTAGTTTTTATGATAATACCGGTAAGAAGATCTTTAACCAGGAACTGGCTTACAACGAGTCTCCTTATTTCAAGCGTCACGATTTTGCCGGAAGGGGTTATATGAGTAAAGGGAAGTTGGTGGCAGAACCAATGGACTTTTCCAGTAAGAACAGGGTCAGTTTGCCAAGTTTGCATAATGTGCTGAAATCCATTATGTTCCCGGAGTCTGTTAAACCAGAAAATAAGTTCCAGGTGTCAGATAAAGACCTTGCCATGGTGAGGAAATACATGTCGATGTGGCCAGGTGAATCTGATTTTCCCTCATATAAAGAGCCTGACTATTATCCTGCTTATTGCAAATTTCTTTTATATGGAGCAGACAAAAATGCAAGCCTGCTGCCGGGTGTCCGGATCTTCAATAAGGTTGGAGATGCATACGGATTCCTGCTGGATATTGCTTATGTGGCTGATTTTGACAAGGGGATAGAGTTCATGCTGAGTGCCGTGATCTACTGCAATAAAGACGGCATCCTGAACGACGACAAATACGATTATGACGAGGTGGGATTTCCGTTCATGAAGTACCTGGGAGAAAAAATTTATGCACATGAGTTGAAAAGACCCCGTG
The DNA here is from genome assembly GCA_024640385.1 of Sphingobacteriales bacterium. GTDB lineage: Bacteria > Bacteroidota > Bacteroidia > Chitinophagales > Chitinophagaceae > Pollutibacter. Next base: position 1,855 of record JAHEFC010000268.1, on the reverse strand, counting down.
AGCACAAGCCTGATCTGTCTGAATTCAAATTCCAGTATTAGATTTTGGTTTACTTTCGCCCGTCGAATTTTTTGAATTTTTACTTTTGAATGTTGACTTTAATATGAATCTTTCTTCCCGCTTACAGTTATTCAATGAACCTGAGACCCTGAAAATGGCCAAACTGGGCCGTGAACTCCGCAGCAAGGGCGTAGATGTGATCGATCTTAGCTTAGGAGAGCCGGATTTTGATACGCCAACGCATATCAAGGAAGCAGCAAAAAAAGCGATTGATGACAATTGGAGCCATTACCCACCTGTGGCTGGTTATCCTGATCTACGGGAGGCAGTATGTACAAAGCTGAAACGCGATAATAACCTGGATTATAAGGCAGAGAATATAGTGGTTTCTACTGGCGCCAAACAAAGTTTGGCCAATGCGGTATGGGCTGTGGTAAGTCCTGGCGATGAAGTGGTGATCCCCACTCCTTATTGGGTAACTTATTCAGAGATCGTGAAACTCGGCGAAGGTGTGCCCGTATTGGTAAGAACCAGGATCGAGAACGGCTACAAGATCACTCCCG
>JAHEFC010000268.1:0-1282 GCA_024640385.1 Sphingobacteriales bacterium | reverse complement strand
CCCGCAGAACTGGAAGCGGCGCTGAGTCCCAAAACAAGGCTGTTCATGTTCTCTTCGCCCTGCAATCCGAGCGGATCTGTTTACACCAAAGACGAGCTGGAAGCCCTGGTGAAAGTGTTTGTGAAATGGCCGGAAGTATACATCATCTCCGATGAGATCTATGAGTATATCAATTTCGTTGGCAGGCATGAAAGTATTGCCCAGTTTGCAGAAGTGAAAGACAGGGTGATCATCATCAATGGCCTGAGCAAGGGATATGCGATGACGGGTTACAGGCTTGGATATATTGCAGCACCTGTTGATGTGGCCAAGGCCTGCGAAAAATTGCAGGGCCAGCTCACCAGTGGTGCCAATGCGGTGACGCAGCGTGCTGCCATCACTGCACTTTTGGGCGACATGAAGCCAACGCATGACATGAATGTGGAATTCAGCAGGCGCAGGGAGAAAATGCTTTCACTGCTGGCACAAATACCGAATATCGAGTGTGCTGCACCTGACGGCGCTTTCTATGTATTCCCTGTTGTCAAAAAATATTTCGGAACAACCGATGGTATCACACCGGTCAACGATGCTGACGACATGTGTATGTACCTGCTCAATACGGCGCATGTGTCTACCGTTACCGGCCGCGCATTCGGTGAACCGGATTGCATCCGTATTTCCTTCGCCAACAGTATGGAAAAGATCGAAGAAGCGATGAGGAGGATTTCAACGGCGCTGGCAAACCTAAAGTAGCAGGTTGCAGGTGGCAGGTTGCAGGTGGCAGGTTGCAGGTGGCAGAAAGCAGGTTGCAGAAAGAAATTTAGGTTGTCTGAATCAGGGCAACCTTTTTTATTGGGCCACTGCTTCTAACGTGCATTTTCCATTTGCCTGACACCTTTCAGCGTATTCAATACATCCATTAGTTTCTGCATGGTTTCCGGACCTACAGACATGCTGCATAAATATTCCGCATGTGGAATAGCCCGGGATTTGTCGAAGAAATAAGGTTTGACAATATATCCCAGGGCATCCATGGAAAGTCCCAACACCATTTTAGGGCCATCCGTGTCCATCAGTTTTTTGGTTTGAAGACTCATCCTGGGCACTGTTTCTCCGGGATGTGTAGCGAACATCGCATTGCCAATGCTGAAGAATGCTATTTCTGTTGTGACACTGGTATCGATCTGTCTTTTTATCACGCCAGCCTTTGAAAGTTGAATGAAGGCCGGGTTTACGACGGGCAATTCAAAGGTCAGGCTGTTGAAAATGATCGAGCTCCCTTTAACGGCAACTGCATTCC
>JAHEFC010000566.1 GCA_024640385.1 Sphingobacteriales bacterium | reverse complement strand
TTCACTCTGGCTTCAGCACTGCCATCAACTTACTTGGCGAAGCGAGAATGAGTTTTGCAGCAGCCTGTACATCCAGTGGTTTAAGCGCATTGACGTATTTTTCGAAATTCAGTGTTCTGTCAGGAGTGGATTCCCCCTGGTTGAACTGCTGTAATTTGGAAAGCCAGTAATCGTTTGTTTTGATATTGGTTTTATACTCTTCGATCCACTGCTTTTTTACCTTGTCCAGGTAGCTGGTTTCCGGACCTTTGGCTGCAATTGAACTCAGCTCTTTTTTGAATTCGCTGATCAGGGTGTCAACTTTATCCGGACCGCAGGGAAGCTGCAGTGCAAACTGGTAGCCATTGTAGGGGACTTTAGACATATTGGCAAATGTGCCACCGCCGTAAATACCCTGGATCTTTTCGCGCATCTCTTCAATGATCTTGATGTTCAGGATCTCTGAAAGTGCCTGCATCTTCAGGTTCATATCAGCAGTATAGGGAACCTCACCATTATATACCGCAATGATCAGACTTTTATCTTCTTTACCTTTTTTGTAATTCAGGGCCTTATCTCCCTTGAATGGCCTGACCTTATTATCAGTATACGTGGTTTTCTTTCCACTGGCAGGAAGGCTTCCAATATATTTTTCGATCATCGGAACGATCTGCGATTCATTGAATGAACCGACAAAGTAGAAATGCATGCCACTCACATCACCCAGTCTTTCTTTGTAGACCGACAGGGCGCGGTTCATTTTGATCTTATCATAGTTCTCAGCCTTAGGGATAGCAGTAGGGGCAAGAGGGTTGCCGCTGTATAACAATTTATTCAGGGTATCGAGAAAGGCAACCTGGGGATTGGCCCCCATCATGGCAAACTGCGATTTACTTCTCTGGATATATGACTTGAACAATGCACTGTCTGTGCGCGGTTCGGTAACATACAAATAAAGCATCTGCAACATCGTTTCGATATCCTTGTTGCCGCTGTTACCCCTGAAGCCTTCAGATGTGCCGGAAATATATGGTGTAACACTGGCAGTTTTACCTGAAAGCGCTTTTCTCATATCATTTGGCGAGAAGGCGCCCACACCCATGCTGCTTACTACGCTGACGGCATTCTCTGCACTGTACTTGTCAGCGAGGGGATATGCTGCAGTGCCTCCGTATCTCTGGGAGGTCATCAGGATCTGGTCGGCCTTGAAGTCTGTTCGTTTAAGCGTAACCGTTATCCCGTTGCTCAGTTTGAGATCGGTTGTTCCCAGGGCAGCATTTTTTGTAGTGGCAATCACTTTGCCGGATTTTGGATCTTTGGTCAGGAGAGCTGCTGCAACCGCTTTCTCCTCATAGGGCTTGATATCAGATTTGGATTTCGAATCAACAGCCGCGAGGATCTCCATGTCTGCTGGCGCTTTCATGGTTGCAGTATTTTCCGGGCCGGTAACATAGGCAAACCTGTTCTTCTCATCTTTATACCTGTCGGTCAGTTTGTTCACTTCATTAAGACTTATTCCCGGAAGAAGTCTTTTCACCAGGTCAAATTCCTTATCGATACCGGGCACTGGTTCATTTTCGGTGAAATTCCGGATATATTCATCGGCATAGACATCGGATTCAGTTTTATCCCTGTTATTCCAGCTGCGTTCATAGCTTGCTGTCAGGTCTTTTTTTGCACGATCCAGTTCCGCTTCCGTGAAGCCAAACCTTTTCACTCTTTCAATTTCTTCGGCAACGGCATCAATGCTTCTGCGTATATCGTTGGTACCTGAAGAGGCCTGAACGTTGAACGACTCATACCCGGAAGCATAAGAACCAAATCCCGCATAGGCATAAACGAAAGGTGGATTCTCTTTCTGTGTGAGTTCCCTAAATCGAGCATTCATCATGGATTCATAAAGGCTTTGAACCAGGTCTTTCCTGTAATCTTCCAGGCTCACGGAAGGGGAGATCTTGTATGCAGGATAGTTCAGTGCGAAACTATAGGCAGTGGCTTCCTTATCCGTAACTACCATGGCATTTGAACTGGAATAGGGCGGTACTTCTGCATAAGTACGCGGTTTGGGTGAAGCAGGATTTTGTAACCCTGAAAAATGCTTTTGTATCAGTGCCATGGCATCGGCCTGTTTAATATCGCCAACCACTACCACGGCCATCAGATCCGGGCGATACCAATCCCTGTAAAATCTGCGGATCGCATCAGGAGGAAAATTCTTAATGATGGAATCTATGCCAATGGGGATCCTGTTGGCATATTTGGAACCTTTGAAGAGTTCAGGATA
>JAHEFC010000267.1 GCA_024640385.1 Sphingobacteriales bacterium | reverse complement strand
GATGATTCTTTCACTCCTGACTCCGGCATGGTATGCAGTGATGAACCCCAGGGTAAAAAAAATCCGGGAACATTCCTTATGAACACTCCCGGACGACTCACTGTTTAAGACCTATTTTAAGGGTTATTTAGTTTGTACTTTATGTTTGATGGCATAACTCCTGTTCAGATTGAATCCCAGTGACCACTGTCCTAAATTATCCTTGACAGTATTCACAGAAAGCTGGTGGATATTGCTTGCATAGGCACTGTTGGTCAGGAAGAACTGGAAGATGTGTCCGCCTGTATCCCAGTCGTATCCAAGGGAGAACAGGTTTGGAGAATAGCTTACTATTTCACCTGATTTGTCAATCACATTTTCGTAACCATTCAACTGACGTGAATATTCAAATGTCAGGGCTTGCTTTGCAGACAATTTCACACGGCCGCCTATGCCTACAGAGAATATGTCGTGAAGGTCCTGGTTGCCATAAGGTACAATATTGTAGTGAACCCATGATGGGACCAGCTGCGCTGAAATGGCCTCAGAAAATTTCCTTGCGATCAGCAACTGGTTTAAAAAAGACATCCTGTTCCAGTACAGGTCGTTGGGAGTATCAAGTTTCTCAGAGGCATCCAGGTGAGCCACATGAACGGAAGCGATACTCAATGGGTAATTTTTCTGGCCGGACTGCTGCCTCATCCATTTGAACTTGGCAGTACCTTCCATGGAAGTGTTGCCTGACCATGCAAGGCCAAGATTCATCCATCTTACAGGGGTGTAATCGAATGACATATAGGTATTGGCAAATCCTGAGTTCATACCCAATAACCTGGCAAAGTTTGCTCCTCCTTCACTGTTATCCCATATCTCACCAAAATGGTGGATGATCATGAACTGAAGGTTGCCTTCACCGGTCATCTCAACACTATGCATGTTGATGACACGGGTAGACTTGAATGTTGCAATAGTGATATTCTGTTTCACCGTGGAAGAGTCTTCTTTCACGAGGTCAGCCAGCAGGTCATCCTGGGCAGATATACTTCCCGATAAGAACAGGCCGACAATTGAGATCAATAGTATCCTTTTCATGACTTATTGATTAAGTTGATGGATTTCTAATTCATTTTAAAAGAAATGGTTGCGTCCAGGGGTGTGGCTTCAGACAGCTTAGGTTTTACCAGGTCGGGGATCTCAATATTGTGATCCTCTGCCTTGATGGTGAAATTGCAGACAAATGTGGCAACCCCGCCTTTCACTTTTAGTGTAACCGGTGATTTAAATGGTTTCTGTGCACCATGCATATCCACCGTGCCTTCAGAACTCAGTTTATATTCGCCGTCTTTTGCAAGCATTGACTTATCGAAACCAATCAGTTTACCCTTGTAGGTTCCATTTGGATATTTGTTGGTATGCAGGTAATTCTCATTGAAATGCTCTTCAAGGAGGGCGTTATTGAAATGGAAAGACTTCATCGGAACCAGCAGAGCCACTTCAGATTTATCAGCATTCAGCACGGCTGTGGCTTCTTTACTTAATGCGGAATATTCTTTATTCGACTGATTCTTATTTGGATTGAAATAGATATTCCCATCTCTTGTTTTGAATGTTTGTGCGTTGAGGCCCAGAACCACAATGGTCATTAAGGCTGCAAGGAGGACTTTTTTCATATGCTGATTTTTTCAGTTTGATAATTTGTTTCGGACCTTCATCATGGTTTGTATCCCTGTGCTATCCATGCCAGGAATGTAGATGATGTAGTTGGTGAAATGCCTAAGGGACCACCGGGGTGACCGGACTGACCACCTGAATTCATCATGGTTTTGATGGTCGGTTCATTGTTCTTCATTGAAGTATAATCAAGTGAAACTGCAAGTCCGCCATGGCATGAGCTTCCCTTACAATCTGTTTTATAGATCGGCAGAATATGGACACCATAGGTCACATCACCGGTAATTGGAGGTGGTACATAGTCATCTTTTGCACCCTGGTCAAACCATTTTCTCACTATGGATGCCTGGGAAGGAGTGAAATAGATACTTCCTTCGCCTGGGTGTGCTCCGCCTTTGGCCATATCATTAAGTACGCCTGCGCGTGCCTGGATGGCAGAATAATAAACAGTGTCTTTATAGGAGAACCAGATCTGGCGTGTACTTCCGTTGTTGTGGCATCCGCATGCTCCACTGACCATAATGGGTACCACGTCGTTTCTGAATGAAACGGAATTGATCGATGTCAGCGCTTCATCGGTAACATCGTAGTAGTTCTTATAACATGATGGGAGCCAGATGGCAGCTATAAGAATAAGCGTGAATAACGTTGCTTTCTTCATATAATAAATTTGAAGAGTTCGACTAATTTTTCTTAATGATGGTTCCTGTATTCCTGTATTTGAAAATGCCACTGCCATCTTTACCGTATTTCCATACGTCGGCGATATTCGGGTCGGCAAAATACCAGGCCTTGATCAGTGCGATCTCGCTCCTGCTAAGTCCACCATCTCCATATGCCATATCACCCTGGTGTTTGGTTGCCCATACTTTAGTAGTAGGATTGGCCAGTAAAATTGTAGAGTCTATACGGGAGATCAGTGCGCTTGATGCATCCAGTACATTACCGCGGTTGTAGTATTTCACTCCTGAAGGGCTGGTATACAATGGTGTACCGTTTGTTCTCAGGCTTTTCGGATAATGAATATCAAAGATCAGGTCGTCATATGTATTCAACGGGCCACGATAACTGCTGGCAACTATAGGAGTACCGAATGTTTTGTATGGCCTGAAGCTTGCATTGGCCACTGTATCAGCGGCAAATTTTCTTGCGCTGTCTTTATATGCATTCCAGACCTGCGAAAGTTTAGGCTCTTTCAACTGCGCATAAATGGTAACTGAACCGTTACCCGGATTTATATAATTATATGATACGGTATCACCAGGGGCTACGCTGATCAGGTTCCTCCTGGCCCAAGCTCCACCTACAGTAGCCTGGTTATGGCAATTGGCAGAACCACATCCATTGGTGATCAGGGAAACTGCGGCAGGACGGAAATCTTCCAGTACAGGCCGCTCGTAAGCTCCATGCTTGATCCAGTTATAGATCTTGGTTTTTTCAGTCACAGAGAGATCAACGCCATAATTGACCGGAGGCATTGCCTTTGCCACTTCACTGGTAGTGATCAGTTGATAAAGCTTGCTCCCTTCCGGATTCCCCGGAACAACCAATGCCCTGATGTCAGCGTATGTAGCGAGACTTGGCTTGAAGCTTCCTGAATGGCAGGCAGAGGAACCGCAGTTGCTTTTAATAATGGAAAGAACACCCCATGAGCCTATGACATCGTTCACGTCAGGCGTCACATCGCGTTGGTTGATCCAAACGGTGTCGTAGAAAGATGCGAATACGGTAGAATCGGGATCCACTACTGCCCTCTGAATCAAAGGTGCATTTACACCGTCCTTGGTGCACTGGATCATTGCTGTAAGGATGAAAAGGATCACTACAATAGATGTAGCAATTTTTCTCAGTCTGAGATTGCCCATACTAATGGTTTTAAAAATTTCTAGTGTGCTGCCGAGGATGAGGGAGTAATGCTTTTGCCTTTCGAGTGACAAAGGTTACAAAGCGGGAGCTGACATTCCTGTGACAATTATTTGCCGGTGGACTGATATTCCTCATGTGTCCCTGAAATTTTTGTAACCAAATTTGACCCCACCAATAATTTTTAACATCATCTATATAATATGAAGATCTCAAAGACATTCAAGAACATCCTGATTCTCGGCGTATTAGTTGGCTTTATCGTTGGCGGTTGGGCAGTATGGTATGTGTTCTATAAACCCCATCGTGACGTAAGTGCGGAAAAGCCAAAATTTGAACTCACCAGTACCGCATTGACTGATTCATTCAAGTCTGATACAGCAGCCTTATCAAAATATGTTGACCAGGCCATCCTCGTTGAGGGTGCCGTAACCGGCGTAGAAGGCAACCATGTCTCGCTGGGAAATATCATTTGCAGCATGGACTCTACCAACCTTGCGAAATTGAGTTCAGTCAAAACAGGTGACCAGGTAAAAATACAAGGCAGACTCACTTCTTATAATGATCTGATGGAAGAAGTGATGATGGACAATTGCGTCTTTAAATAGAATGCTGACCTGCTCAAGATAGCCAGATAGTAAGAGAGCCAGAGAGAAAGAATTCTTCCTCTCTGGCTCTCTTACTATCTGGCTATCTTAATTGATTGTGTCTTTGCCGAAATAAGGCTGTATAACTTCCGGGATCCTTATGCCGCCATCAAACTGGTTATTCTCCAATATTGCTGCAATGATCCTGGGAAGGGCCATGGAACTGCCATTCAGCGAATGGACCAATTGTGTTTTTCCATCGGCATCCTTATACCGTATCTTCATCCTGTTGGTTTGAAATGATTCAAAATTGGACACGGAACTGACTTCCAGCCATTTCTCCTGGGCAGCACTGTACACTTCAAAATCATAAGTAAGTGCAGAAGCAAAACTCATATCGCCGCCGCATAACCGAAGAATACGATACGGCAGGCCGAGTGACTGTACAAGCTTCTCCACGTGCAGCACCATGTCTTCCAGTACGTCATAACTCGTTGATGGGTGAACAAGCTGTACGATCTCCACTTTATCAAACTGGTGAACCCGGTTAAGTCCGCGTACATCTTTTCCAAAACTTCCCGCTTCCCGGCGGAAACAGGGCGAGTGGGCGGTCATCTTCACCGGCAGGTCAGGCTCCTTCAATATCTCGTCCCGGAAAATATTAGTGACCGGCACTTCTGCGGTAGGGATCATGTAAAAATTATCCGCCGGCATATAGTACATCTGACCTTCCTTATCCGGCAGCTGCCCTGTTCCATAAGCGGTGGCCTCGTTCACCATATAGGGAGGGATATATTCTGTATAACCTGCGCCGGTATTATAGTCAAGAAAATAAGCCACCAGTGCACGCTGCAGTTTGGCGCCCTGGCCTTTGAACAAGGGGAACCCGCTGCCCGTAATCTTCACCCCGGTTTCAAAATCAACAATATCATATTTCCGGATCAGGTCCCAATGGGGCACCGAACCTTCAGGTAACTGCGGGATCGTGCCACCCTGCCTTACCACCTCATTGTCTTCCGGCGTTTTCCCCCTGGGCACTTTTTCCGAGGGCAGGTTCGGAAGCCTGACCAGGGCATCCTGGAGATCCTTATCCGCTATGGCCAGGTCTTTCTCTATCTGTTCTAACTTCTCTTTGAGATCAGCAACTTCTTTTTTCCGGCTCTCTGCTTCTTCTTTTTTGCCCTGGCCCATCAGCGCACCGATCTCCTTGGAAGCCGCATTACGTCTTGCCAGCAGTTGTTCAGAAGCGGTTTGCAGGCTCCTGCGCTGGTCGTCGAGCTCCAGAACGCGGTCTACCAGGGCCGGTTCATGGAAGTTTTTAACGGCCAGTCTTTCCAACACCCATTCTTTCTGCTTTCGGATCAGGTTCACCTGCAACATGTAAAAAATTTTCGCAAAGATAATCCGTCCGCCGTTATTGTTAATTTTGCAGGATGCAAATACAAGATGACCTGCAGGCGAGGTGGTGGAAACTGGAAGAAAGGCTGATGCAGCGCTTTGGGAAAAAACCCGATATGGAAACCATCCTTTTCCTGATCGGAATCCAGGAATTTGGAGATCCCAGGGAAAAATTCACAAAAGAACAGAAACAGGACCTGATGCATGTAGCTGTTTGTTCCATATTATCCTCCAGCGGCTTCTATGAGCTGGACGCAGTTGATCCTGATGGGTGGCCGCATTTCCGCCAGCTTAAACACATACCGCCGATGAGCCTGAAAGAACAGGAAGACTTCATGAAAGACCACATTCTTCTATATTTCCAGAACAACGATTTCATCTGAACATGAAAATAGCCT
>JAHEFC010000266.1 GCA_024640385.1 Sphingobacteriales bacterium | reverse complement strand
ATAGCTAAAAATACCGGTAACGCTATTTTTATTCGCCGCGGGCATCGGAACAAGGATGGAAAAGTGGGCACGTTGAAAGGCATTTACATTGCTAACGTAAAAGTGGAAACGCCCTTATTGAAACCAGACCAGGGTTACCCTATTGAAGGACCGCCGGATCACCTACGCCCAGGTTTTGATAAGATGCCGGTAAGGCCATCCAATTTTCATATTTATGGTCATCCATTCCTGCCTTACAATCTCATACCTTCTTCTATCGTTGGCTTACCCGGTTATCCTGTGGAGGATGTTACGCTTGAAAATATTGAGATCAGCTATGGTGGCAGGGCACAAAAGGAGATCGCTTATATTCCGCTTGATAAAATTACAACGGTTCCGGAAAATCCTGCTAACTATCCCGACTTTTCCATGTTCGGTGAATTACCTTCCTGGGGCTTTTATATCCGACATGCAACAGGGATAAAAATGAAAAATGTAAAAGTGAGTTATGTGGAAGATGATTTTCGACCGGCATTTGTTTTTGATGATGTAAAGGGAATTGATATGACAGATGTTACCATTCCGGCCGCAAAGGAAATGCCGGTGATACTTTTCAATAATACCACTGCCATTGAAACAAAAAATCTAAAAATACCTGTGAGTGAAGAAAAAGGGATCATGAAAACCAACTATAAATAAAGTACAATATAACATTACCGGTATGCGAAAATCGTTCTTGCTTTTATTGGTTGTCATTTTAATAATAGGGATTGATTTGCCAGCCACCCCTCAGCAAAATTCAAAAAGACCCAATATCCTTTTTGTGATAGCCGACGATCAATCCTGGCTGCACACCAGTATTACAGGTGATAAAGTGGTAAAGACGCCTGCCTTTGACCGGGTGGCAAGAGAGGGAGTTTTTTTCACTCATTCATTTGCTGCATCTCCTTCGTGTACTGCTTCCCGTAGTGCGGTGCTCAGTGGCCAGGATATTTGGAGAGTAAAGGAAGCCGGCGTTTTGTATGGCTCCATTCCCCCTGGTTTGAAATTGTACCCCCAATTATTGGAAGCGGCAGGTTATCATGTGGGTTATACCGGCAAAGGCTGGGCACCTGGAAATCCCAACTACCTGGGTTTTAAAGGAAGTCCCACCGGAAAGGAATACAATTCCATTTTAGATGAATCAGTACCTAAGGGTATTTTCAAGAGTGATTATGCAGCTAATTTTGAAGCCTTTTTATCTGATAATCCAAGGGATGCTCCTTTCTGTTTCTGGTTTGGATCTTTTGAGCCACACCGGACTTATGATGAAGGAATTGGCCTTCGAAACGGAAAAAAAATGGAGGATGTAAAAGTGCCTTCTTTTTTGCCCGATACGAAAGAAGTAAGAAGCGACCTCCTTGATTATTATTTTGAAATTGAATGGTTTGATACGCAATTGGAAAAGATGCTTAAAAAGCTGGAAGCCATGGGCGAACTTGATAATACACTCGTTGTTGTTACAGCTGATAATGGGATGGCATTTCCGCGTGCTAAAACCACTTTGTACGATTGGGGTGTTAGAATGCCATTGGCGATCCGGTGGGGCAACAAAATAACCGGTGGAAGAACGATTGATGACCTGGTATGCCACACAGATTTTGCACCTACATTTTTAGAAGCGGCGGGTGTTCCGGTTCCAAAGGAAATGACCGGCAAAAGCCTGCTGTCTATATTGCTTTCTAAAAAGCAAGGCATCGTAGATAGCAAACGCAACCAGGTATTTACTGCCATTGAACGTCATACCATCTGCCGCCCCGGTAATGCAACGTATCCTATCAGGGCGATACGTACCCGGGATTTTCTTTACATACGGAATTTTGAACCCGGTCGTTGGCCAACAGGTGGGCCCGACTTTATTTCCTCCAATAATACGTACCATGGGGATGTTGATGCAGGTGCCACCAAAACATTTATGGTAGCAGCGGAAAATCAAAAAAAGTATGCAAGGGAATACCAGCTTTCATTTGGTAAACGGCCCGGAGAGGAATTGTATAAAATATCAACTGATCCGGACCAGGTGCATAACCTTGCAGAAGATAAGTTGTACGACAAAATAAAAAAAGAATTATCAGCGGCATTAACCAGGCACCTAACGGAGACGGGTGACCCAAGAATAAAAAATGAAGATCCCTGGCAAGGTTATATCTATCAAAAGGGGGAGAATATAAATAATATCCTGAAGCATTAAGGATATTATCAAATGAATGTAAGGATAGTATGATTAATAGTAAGTAATTGTTCAATTAACGTTTGTACATGAAAAAAAAGTATTTTATTCTGCTCATTGCTTTTTGTCATTCAACATATGTTGCCTGGTCACAGGAGTTAAATGCTTTAAAAGTAAATGTTTCAATTTCGCAGGAATTAAAACATTCCTTTCTCAAAGGTGGTCGTTTACTGTTTCATTTAACCAAACAAAATGAAAAAGAGCCGAGAAACAAGTCAGAAATTACTGTTGGAGTAACCCCGGAAAACTGGGACCCGGCTAAATCTTTTGTCATCAATACAAAAAACAAAAATGTCTTAACCAATGGCCTTGATAAGTTGACGGGGCATCTTGGTGAAAAATATTATTACCAGGTAGTGTACAAACAAAACCGTACTGATGGGAACGAAAATGTAGCAGGCAATTTGTTCAGCGAAGTTGATTCCTTTTTCTTATCGAAGGAAGCAAAAGTTAGTCTCACATTAAAATCGTTGATACCTCCAACTGCGATCGTTAGTCATTCCTTTGTTAAATCAGTTGAGATCAACAGTAAATATTTGTCTGATTTTTTTGCCAGCCCGCGTTTTTTAAAAGCTGCAGTGCTGCTACCTTCCGGTTATTTTGAAAATCCTGGCAGGAATTACCCGATCTGTTACCGTGCACCCGGATTGAATGGAAGATGGGGCGCAATTAACGGGCTCATGGCCCGTAAAGAATTTACCGATTGGTGGTTCACGAAAGAAGCGCCCCAGGTGATTTATGTGTTCCTTGATTCACAGGGGCCTTATGGCGATACGTACCAGGTTGACTCCGATAACAATGGTCCATGCGGTAAAGCATTAACAGAAGAATTGATTCCTGCAATAGAAAAACTGGTTCAGTATAATCCGGCATCCAAACAGCGTTATCTTGCAGGTGCTTCAACCGGGGGATGGGTAGCACTGGGCCTGCAGCTTTTTTATCCTGATTTTTTTGATGGCACCTGGTCGTACAGTCCCGATCCTGTTGATTTTGAACATTACGGCTTAATTGATATTTACCATGATTCCACCATCTTTTACAACAAGTATGGTTACCTGCAACCTGGAAGAAGAACCATCTATGGTGAACCAACCTTTTCAATGAAAGACTGGATCAATGGCGAGAACGTGAATAGCCGAACCAATGATTACCGGGTTTCGGGTGGGCAATTTGGTGCATACAATGCGGTATTTGGACCAAAGGGTGCAGATGGTCTTCCTTCTTTAATGTTTGATCCTGTTACTGGTAAAATAGATCATTCCATTGCAAGGCAATGGGAGAAATATGATCTGAAAAAAGTGCTCGAAAAAAACTGGTCAACGCTCGGTCCAAAATTGAAGGGCAAGATATGGATATGGACCGGCGATATGGATGGATTGTATTCGAATGTGGCCACCAGGTTTTTGCAGAAGTTTTTAGAGAAAACTGAAAACCCAAAATCTGATGCAAAAATTTCATTCACTCCCATGGCCGGGCATACGCAGGAATGGAGTGATAAAGCTGTATTAACAATGATTGCAGAAAAGAGTGCAGGAAATAAAAAATAAAATTATCCATTCAAAATAAATAACAGCATGTTTATAAAGATCAATATGCGATACCTGCTTGACTATATCATTTGTATTATGTTGTTGATATTGGGAACCAATGAAATAATTGCCCAGCATACATTAAAAATAAACCCCTCAACTGACAATGAAAACCACGACATAAGTCTTTCACCCTGGGGCCCCTATTCAAAAAAGTATGCGGGCATTTCGCATATCGCTGATATGGCAAGCGGCATGCGCTTCGATTTTTCGGTTTGCCCGGGCTATTACCGCAACAAGGTTTTGGTTCCAAATGTGCTCTTTGAATCGGGCTATGCTCCGTGGAAGGTTTCCCCGGATATGAAAACCATCACCTACCGTTATGAGCTGGAATGGAAGGACCAGGTTTATACAGATATTACTTATTATACCTTGGATTCTTCAAGGGTTTTGGTAGAAATGAAATGCGTTAATAACACCGGTTATATTCAAAACCTAACCCTTAACACCGTTTCTTCTATTGATTACCCCGGCGCCTACCCGCTTTTTAAAGCAGTAAATACAGATGGGATGAAATGGATCAGTGCAGTTGATTACAGTCAGCTGGACCTCGTAATTAAATCACCCCGCTATTATTTAACTGAAGATGGGCAAAAGAGAAATGAAGTAAGAAACGATTCGGCATTGGACGGAAGTTTACTGGCGAAACAATTTGGAAAAACTGTCGACGATGCCGTTAGTTATTCAATCGGTCATGATTGGAACAATGGGAACGGAACGCTGTTTATTAGATACCGGGTAAAAAATGGCGATACCGCCCGTTTTCAATTGTCCGGAATTAGCAATACTATCACAGAATTTGCCGGCACTGGTAATTTTGAATGGAAACAAATTGCCTGCAGCTTTAATGCGGAAAATAAACTGGTTCTTCGCTCATTTGCCGGTACTGAAATTGAACTGGATGGGTTTTTTATCACCGGCCTTGCTGATCCGAAAATTCCCCAAATTGTTGCGCAGGGTAAAAATCCTAATCCTGTTATGACAAGAGAAAATGAATCAGGGAATATTCTTTTGAAATACAAAGACATCAATACTTATTATGGAATGGCGTGGGATTATACCAGTACCGATGTCAGGGAAGTGTTGAATGATGAGCTGGATATTTTCTTTAAGCTGGTATCCAACAACAATGTGAAAAATCGTTTTGTTGGAAATGAAAAGGGACATTTTACAAATCTCTTTTTCAGGCCGGTTGAAGTAAAGCCGCATGGGGAAAGGAGGCTGTATGTACTGCTTTGTACCGGTACAGCAAATAAGGTGAAAACAGCATTGGCAAATTTTGATATAAAAGCATTGCAGGCAGCTATACCAAAACAGCAACCGGAGGAGGCCATCTTACCCGCCGGTAATCAATATAAATTTGGAAATCAATTAATGCAGGCTGCCATTCTTTCCAATGTGGTTTATCCAATCTATACCCAACGCCAATTCATAAGGCATTTTACACCCGGAAAATGGTGGAATAGCCTGTACACATGGGATGTAGGTTTTATTGCGTTGGGCATGCAGGAAGTTGATCTTCAAAAAAGTTATGAAGCCATCAATGCTTACACTACAAATGTTGGTAACCAATCTGCATTTATTCACCATGGGTCACCTGTGCCGGTGCAGTTTTATGCTTTTTATGATTTGATGAACAGGACACAAAATAAGGAACTGCTCACCTATATGTATCCACGCTTAAAGCAATATTACCAGTTCATGGTAGGTGAAACGAAAACTTCCACTACCCGAATGCCATCCAACCTTTTAAAAACATGGGATTACTTTTATAACTCCGGCGGATGGGATGACTATGCTCCCCAGAAATACCTGCGGGAGCACCAGGATATCCGATCAGCTGTAACACCTGTTATCACTACGGCACAAATGATTCGCGCCTCAAAAATAATGCGTTTGTGTGCAACAGAACTTGGGATTATTGCCGATATTCCGGAATATGATAATCAGGTCAGAACGATGGGGGATGCACTCCAAAAATATTCATGGGATGAATCGGCCGGTTACTTCAGTTATGTAATGCATGATGAAAAAGGCGCAGCAGGGAAAATATTCAGGTATCCTGC
>JAHEFC010000565.1 GCA_024640385.1 Sphingobacteriales bacterium | reverse complement strand
CCAGAGCCTCACCACCACTTCCCATTTCAGCTGGAGGGCCAATAATATACAGGCATACAAAACACTGAGCCACCAGCACCTGGGAGAGATAGGTGAAAGTATAAAACATTATCAGCCGCATAAGGATGTGGAACTCAATTTCATACCATGGAGGGGAGATTTCACACGGGGTATTTTCATCAGCTCCATGATCACATGTGAATTGAGTGCAGAAGATATCCATTCGCTGTTCACAGAATATTACGAGTCGCATCCCTACACCCATGTTTCTCAGGACACGATCTACCTGAAGCAGGTGGTGAATACAAACAAGTGTATTGTGCAACCTGAAAAAGTAGGCTCCAAACTGGTGATCCATTCGGTGATCGATAATCTGCTGAAAGGAGCGTCTGGACAAGCTGTTCAGAATATGAACCTCATGTTCGGCATTGACGAATGCGCAGGGCTCGACCTTAAGGCATCATACTTTTAAAAAATCAACATGAAATTATTCGACGTATATCCCATCAACAATATCAATATCATCAAGGCAAGAGGTTCATATGTGTGGGATGATGAAGGCATTCAGTACCTGGATCTCTACGGGGGCCATGCTGTGATCAGCATCGGGCATACCCATCCCCATTATGTACAAAGACTGACTGACCAGTTGAACAAAGTTGGATTCTATTCGAATTCAATACGGATTCCCCTGCAGGAAGAACTGGCAGATAAGCTGGGCAGGATCTCCGGCAAGCCAGACTACCAGTTATTTCTCTGCAATTCGGGCGCAGAAGCAAACGAAAATGCACTGAAGCTGGCTTCATTTCATACCGGGAGAAAGACCGTGATCGCTTTCTCGAAAGCTTTTCACGGGCGTACTTCACTGGCTGTGGCGGCAACTGACAATCCCAACCTGGTAGCTCCTGTTAACCAGACTGAAAATGTGGTATTCCTGCCTTTCAACAACCAGCAGGCACTGGAAGAATATTTTTCTGCAAACGGCAACCAGGTGGCAGCAGTGATCATTGAAGGCATCCAGGGAGTTGGGGGCATCAATGTAGCATCAGAAGATTTTCTAAGGTCGATCAGAACTTGCTGCGACAAATATGGTGCGGTATATATTGCAGACAGCATACAGTGCGGATATGGAAGAAGCGGGAAATTCTTCAGCCATGACTGGGCCGGGGTGGATGCAGACATCTATACCATGGCCAAGGGAATGGGAAATGGTTTTCCTGTGGCGGGCATCATTATTTCTCCCAACATACAACCGAAGCATTTTATGCTGGGTACCACATTCGGAGGAAATCACCTGGCATGCGCCGCTGCCCTGGCCGTGCTTGAAGTCATGGAGTCTGAAGACCTGGTCACTAATGCCCTGAATATGGGCGGTTATATCTCAGACGCTTTAAAAAATATCACTGAACTGAAGAATGTAAGGGGCCGTGGTTTGATGATCGGTTTCGATGTGCCTGATGAATTCAGGGAACTGAAGAAGAACCTGCTGTGGAACCAGAAAATATTCACCGGTGAAGCCAAACCCAATGTGATCCGGTTATTGCCTTCGCTTGCTTTGAGGAAACAGGATGCTGACCAGTTCCTGGAATCTTTGCAGGAAGAACTCAGTTTGTTCAGCACAACCCAAAATATCAACCCATAATGAGAAACTTCATTTCGGCAGAAGATGTGAAGGATCTGGATGCCCTGGTAGCCAGGGCCCTGGATTATAAGCAGGATCCATTCAAACACAGAGCACTGGGTACCAACAAAAGGATAGGATGCCTTTTTTTGAATCCGAGTATGCGTACCCGTTTGAGCACGCAGATCGCTGCCCAGAACCTGGGCATGGAAGCCATTGTTTTCAATGTAGGGCAGGAAGGCTGGGCGCTGGAATTCGAAGATGAAGCGATCATGAGCGGCAACACGGTGGAACACGTCAAGGATGCGGCCCCGATCATGGGAAAATATTTTGACATACTCGCTATCCGCACTTTCCCCTCCCTGAAGAATAAAGAAGACGATTACAGCGAACTGTATATCCAGCAGTTCATCCGTTACAGCGGCATTCCAGTGGTTAGCTTGGAAAGCGCTACACTGCATCCGCTGCAAAGCCTTACTGACATCATCACGATGGAAGAATCTATGGCATCCTGGAAGGAGCAGCGCCGTCCCAAAGTGGTGCTGAGCTGGGCACCACATGTCAAGCCCCTGCCCCAATGCGTGGCCAACAGTTTTTCCCAATGGGTGAACGCCTGGGGAAAAGCGGATTTCGTGATCACTCATCCCGAAG
>JAHEFC010000265.1 GCA_024640385.1 Sphingobacteriales bacterium | reverse complement strand
CCGCCATATCTTCTGCAGAGTCATAGGTGAAACTGCTGGTCAGGAATAAGGGTGTGGAATGTTCTTTCTGGGCGGTCTTCTTTGATTGTATCCGTATCGCCCTGGTTTCTTTATGTTGTCCCATATCAGGTTACCACGGTTTCGTTAACCATCACTTCCCAGGTAAGGGTGGCGCCTGCCCTGCGAAGTGTTTCTGCCACTGAACAGTATTTTTCCATGGAAAGCTGAACGGCACGGGAGGCTTTACCGGGCTCCACATCGCCGGTGATCTGGAACAATAAATGTACTTTTTCCCATAGCGAGGGTTCTACACCTTTCTGCCTTTCTCCGTCAACTTTAATGACCAGGTCAGACAGGGTTTGCCGCTGTTTTTTAAGAATACTGATCACGTCTACCGCACTGCAACCGCATAATGCGGCAAGCACGGTTTGCATCGGCCGGAGTCCGTCACCATGCCCGCCCTGGTCAGCGGGGATATCGATCTTCATGGTATGACCCTTAGCGTCTGTAATGGTAAAACCATAGTCAGGATGCGTAAGTTTTGCCTGTAATAATGCCATAATGCAAATCTAAGAAATTCGTGTCAACCTGAAATAGAGAGTCGGAGAGGCTGAGGGACGGAGAGGTAGAATTCTCATTCATTACCTCTTCCTCTCTGCCTCTCCGACTCTCTGACTCTCTTATCTCAGGTCAATATTATGAAAATAAGAGACCCTGACCGTGTTAAAGATCCTGTACAATTCCGGCACTGCGGTTTGATTGTAGATATTCATATACGCTACTGTAAGATTATTGCTCCGGCTAAAATAATACCTCATGCCGGCCCAGATCCGGTTCTGGTCAAGGTAATTATAAACGATCTGTTTGCCGAAGTTCAGCATCACTTCATCCCCTGCGACCAGGCTGAGATCTCCTTTTTCAAGTTTTTTATGTCGCAGCGGATATTGCAGATTTATCCCAAACCTTAACCTGTAGTTGAAATTAAATTCATTGTCGAGCCTGTCAGGAGCGATGATCTTTTGCCTCCATCGCTGTTCAAAACGGATGGTATTGGTTAAGGTGAACTTCTGGTATTCTTTCTGGAACTGAACCTGCTGCCACAATCTATGTTCTGGTTGTGCAATATCAATACCTGCCTCCAATGGATAGGCATTAAAAAAGCATATCCGCCCATCAGCCTGGTGTTCTTATCGAGATAGTAAATAGCACCTATACGTGCCAGTAGAGTTGACGTGCCACGGGTAAAATTATCCCTGGTCCTGTAGCCTGCATCAAACCACAGGCCCCATTTGTCAGAGATCCTGGTCTGGTTGAAATACTGGAACCAGAACTGTTCATAGTGCTGGTAGACCTTCTCCTGCTGGGCATAAAGCCGCAGCGATAATGAAACTGAAAAAACAAAGATTACAATGAATTTCTTCATACTCAGAATAACACCTTGACCAGGATCCTAAGACTCCAGATCATTACAAGTATACCCAAAAGTATGAAAGAAGTCTTTCGCGGCAGTTTTCCGGCTAATCTTGCCGCAATCGGAGCTGCAATCAATCCTCCTATGATAAGAGCAAGAATAGTTTGCCAATGACTAAGTCCAAGCAGCGTAAAAAATGTGAACGCACTGGCCAGGGTGACAAAGAATTCAGTAAGACTTACTGAACCGATAACATATTTAGGTGTACGTCCTTTAGTGATCAGAGTGGTGGTAACTATGGGTCCCCATCCTCCTCCGCCAAATGAATCAAGAAATCCACCTGCCCCGGCAAGCCAACCGTAGTGTCTGAATTTTTTCTGAACCCGTGGTTTTCTGAATGCATTGGCAAAGATCCTGATCCCGAGGAACATGGTATATGCCGCCATTGCAGGCCTGATATAGTCCGCATGCTTATCCCCCAAATAAACCAGCAAAACCGCGCCCCCGATCGCTCCTAAAACTCCCGGAATAAGCAGCGCCTTGAACATCTTCTTATTCACATTGCCGAACTTATAATGACTGTACCCCGATGCGCCACTGGCAAACATTTCAGCTGTATGTATACTTCCACTTATCGCCGCAGGATTCACGCCAACTGACAATAAAATAGTTGCACTGGTTACGCCATAGCCCATCCCTAATGCACCATCAACCATCTGAGCCAGGAATCCCGCCAACAACATCCAGTGGATAGAAGGGTCAAGTTCTTTGAACAGATCCACAGTTCCATCTGCCATTTCGCGCAAAGGAATGTAAGAGAAGATGAAATGCCCCAGCAACATCACACCAAATATGATCAATGACCTGGTAGCAAGTTTTTTCCATTTGTCTTCGCGGGCAGGCTTGTGACCCTTAGTCACCAGTACACTGGTGATCTCATTCAGGGTTTTTACTTTATGGGAAAAGTCGCCATTGAGCTGTTGCCTTAATTTGTGAAGGTTTTCCAGCGTATCATCGATCTCAGGAGGCAGTGCATGATTAAGCACTTCCTTGATCCTTTTTGCTGCCGTCGGTGATTTCCCGTTGGTGGAGATGGCGATCTTCAGGTTGCCCTTTTGTACAATGCTCCCCAGGTAGAAGTCACAGAGGTCAGGCGTATCTGCCACGTTAACCAGTATTTTTCTCTCTTTGCACAACAACCTGATCACTTCGTTCACCTCACGGTCACCTGTAGCCGCAATTACAATATCCCTGCCCTCCAGGTCAGATTCCTCGAATGCCTTTTCATGGATCGTTACATTTTCGTAACCGGCTGCAAATTCGCGCAGTTTTTCAGATACGGTAATCGAAACAATAGTGATATGGGTAGCAGGACTGTTGGCCAGCAAAGATTGCAGCTTCTCCAGCCCGATATTACCGGCTCCGATCAGGAGCAGTTTCATGTTCTCCAGTTTGAGAAACACCGGGTAAAGAGGATTTTTTATGGTAACCACGGTATCCTCCATCAGGCAACAATATTTTTCCTGTTAATATAATCACCAAATGATTCGGCATTCACCCTCTCCCTACTATAAGCATCAAAAAGTGAATCCAGTTCACTTAAAATCTCAGATTCTTCCAGGTTCTCTTTATACTTTCTGTTCAACCTCAGACCCAAACGGTCGCCGCCCAGATGAAGATTATACTTTCCGTATGCTGTTCCGATCAATCCGATCTCGGCCAGTGTGGGCCGGCCGCAGCCGTTAGGGCAACCCGTCATACGGATAGATATGGGATCCTCCAACATATCATATTTTGCAAGCAGGGATTCGATCTTAGTGATCAGCGAAGGAAGATACCGTTGTGCTTCTGCAAGCGCCAGCGGACATGTATTGAAAGCCACACAAGCCACAGCATTGGTTCTTATAGCACTACTGAGTTCAGTAACAGCCACTACACCATATTTCTCAAGGATGGAATGAATGAATATCTTATCTTCTTCACTGACATCAGATATGATGATATTCTGGTTTGCAGTGAACCTGAAATTCACTTTTCGGGTTGACGCGATCTCGTAAAATGCCTTTTTAAATGCGGCCCTGCTGTCGTCAGTTACTCTCCCGGTTTCAACAAAAGCAGTATAATACCAATTGCCATGATCGTCTTTCACCCAGCCAAAATGGTCTTTCCGAGCAGTAAATTCATATGGACGTGCAGGCTCTAATGCGAACCCGCATCTTGTCTCCAGTTCCTTTTTAAAATCATCAACGCCCATCCTGTCGATAGTATATTTGAGCCTCGCCTGTTTCCTGTCTGTACGGTCGCCGTGATCCCGCTGGATGGTCATGATCTCATAGATGGCTTTCAGCGTTTTCTCTTCTGAATCACAGAATCCCAAAACAGTAGCAAGCCTTGGATAAGTTGAGTTATTGCCATGGGTTGTGCCTAGCCCCCCGCCAGCAGCGATATTGAATCCCTTCAGCTCATCATTCTCTACAATAGCGATCAATGCCACATCGTTCGAGAATACATCCACATCATTATTTGGAGGAATGGCAATGGAGATCTTGAATTTTCTGGGCAGATACCTGTCCTGGTACAGCGGATCAATTTCTTCTTCTTTATTCAACAACGGTTCTTTATCCAGCCAGATCTCATAATATGCCCTGGTCTTGGGCAATGCCATCTCACTGATCTTGCCGGCATATTCAAAAACCTGCTGATGAACTTTCGATTCTAAAGGATTTGCGCTGCAGGTTACATTCCTGTTCACATCGCCGCAGGCCGCAATGGAATCGAGTTTTATGGTATCGAAAGACTTTAAAGTTGGTTTAATATGTGATTTCAGGATGCCATGCAGCTGAATGGTCTGCCTTGTTGTGATCTTGATCACCCCGGTAGAATGTTCGCCGGCAATATGATGCATACCAAGCCACTGTTCCGCCGTCATGAACCCGCCCGGAAGCCTCAGCCTGATCATGAATGAATACAGCCATTCCAGTTTCTTCTCACTGCGCTCCTCACGGCGATCCCTGTCGTCCTGCTGATACATGCCATGGAACTTGATCAGGGCCTGATCGTCTTCACGAATGGCTCCCGTGAGTTCGTCTTTCAGGCTTGCAGCAAGACTTCCCCTCAGGCCATCGCTGGCCGTTTTTATCCTTTCTACTGGTGTTAATTTATCCGCCATGATCAATACACGTCTTTTTGGTAACGGCCTTCTTTCTTCAGGTTCTCCAGGTATGCTTTTGCCTCGGCTTCGTTTCTGCCTCCATGATCACAAATGATATTCAGCAAGGTTTCTTCCACTTCCTGGCCCATAGGCTGTTTCGAACCGCTCACATAGAAATGGGCGCCATGCTCCAGCCAACTGAAAAGCTCCTTGCCATGTTCAGCCATTCTGTGCTGCACATACAATTTCTGCTCACTGTCCCTGGAAAAAGCCAGGTGTACACGCTGTAATAATCCAGTAGCATGATATTGCTGAATTTCGGTCTGATAGAAAAAATCTGAAACAAAATTCCTCTCCCCGAAAAATAACCAGTTCTTTCCTTGGGCCCCTTCCAGATCACGCTCCTGGAGAAATGACCGGAACGGTGCTATACCAGTGCCGGGACCTACCATGATAATATCTTTTTCTGCTGCAGGCAATTTGAATGATCGGTTTCGATGAATGTAAAAGCTGATCCGGCTGTCCACAGGCAGATCGCCGAGAAAGCTGCTGCACAATCCATAATGCTGCTCATCCTCTTTCATAAAGCGGTTATGCCCGACCGTGATATGCACTTCCCGGGGTTCCGCTTTAACGGAAGATGACACTGAATATAATCTTGGAGCGATGGGATGCAGCAATGCCAGCACTTCTGAAAAATGAACAGATCCATTCAACGGGTAGATTTTCAACAAGTCTACCAGGTCCATTCTCATGTCCGGGATCTCATGCCCTGTCAGGGCAGCATATTTTTTTACAGTATTACCCAGCAGGTAACAAATATTCAATTTATTCGCCAGCAGTTCCCTGATACTGCCTTCTGCTTTTGCCAACACTACCTGCTGTTCAGCATCAACTTTGGCCAGTGCCAGGATCTTTTCTACCACCTCAGGTCTGTTGGAGGGAATGATGGCAATAGAATCCCCCGCTTCATAATCCATATCCTCCTCCGTTCTGATCTCGATATGCCAGGTACGTCGTGTCGATCCCCTGTCGTTCAGATTCACAGACCGGGTGATGATTCCTTCGAAGTGTTTTTTGACGTGCTTTTTCAATTCCGGATTCCGGATTGCGGATTCCGTACTATTTCCATTTAATCCGGAATCCGAAATCCGGAATTCGGAATTCAACTTCTCAAACACCTGTTGAAACCATTCAGTGGCAAGTTGATCGTAGTCTACATCACATTTCTGCACGGGAATAATTCTTGTTGCTCCAAGCCGCTGTAATTGCTCATCTACATCTTCCCCGGTTTTACAGAACAATGGATAAGATGAATCGCCCAAGGCAAGAACACTGTATTTCAGG
>JAHEFC010000264.1 GCA_024640385.1 Sphingobacteriales bacterium | reverse complement strand
TGCAACAGACGCCAGCGGAAATATTCTTTTCCCGGAAGCTGATTTGTTCAACGACCTGAATTACGGTAAGAACAGGGCTAAGCTGGCATGGTATAATATCGAGCCGGTGATGCAGGAAAGAAGGAATCCCAATAACCCTATCAAAGATCTCGATGAACTGTCAGATCCAAGGGTAAGGGCGGTTTCTATGCTGGAGATCTTCCCGCAGCGGACACCTGACTTCGGACAAAACCAGCTGGTAACATTCGATCTTGCCTATTATCCAAAAGATAAGGGGCCATATAACTACGATGCAACTGATGTTGACGCCAATGGCAAACTGCTGAATCCTACCAAGCGTTGGGGTGGCGTGATGCGTGGCATCGATCAGACAGATTTTGAAACCGCCAATATTGAATTCATTGAATTCTGGGTGCTGGATCCTTTCATCAAAGCAACAAATCCAAAAGGTGGTTCATTGTATTTCAACCTGGGTAACCTATCTGAAGACGTATTGAAAGACGGCAGGAGGTTCTACGAGAACGGATTGCCCACTCCAACCATTCCTGCCCAATCCACTACATCAACCTGGGCCAGGGTGCCTATCAATCCTATACAGATCACCCAGGCATTCAGTAACGAGCCGGCTGACAGGCCCTACCAGGATGTGGGATTCGACGGCTATAGTGATACGGCTGAACAAAGGGTAAGAACAGACTATCTCACTTCACTGGCGAACCGTTTTGGTACCGGTTCTGCTGCCTATACCAAAGCATTGCCTGATCCCTCAGCTGATAATTTCAGATACTACAGGGACGCATTTTATGATCAGACACAAGCGGGTATACTTGAACGTTATAAAGAATTCAACAATCCGCAGGGTAATTCACCCATAGCTGAAAACAATTCCCAGTTTGCGTCTGCATTCACCCTGTATCCTGATTCAGAAGACTTCAACAGGGACAACACCCTTAATGAAAGCGAAGAGTATTTCCAGTACAAAGTGGATCTCAGGCCGCCTACGGCCCCGGCCATGCAGGTTGGGCAGAATTTCATAGTGGATAAGAAGACGGTGAATGTGACCCTCGCGAACGGAAATAAAGAAGACCAGATCTGGTACCAGTTCAGGATACCTGTTTCCAAATATTACAGGAAAGTGGGAGAGATCCCTGACTTCAAATCCATCCGGTTTGTAAGGATGTTCATGACGGATTTTGAAGATTCAACTGTTTTGCGTTTTGCAAAACTGGAACTGGTAAGGAATAACTGGAGAAGGTTCACTTTTGATATCGATACCGCCGGCCAGTATAAGCCTATTGATCTTTCTGGTCCCACCACATTCAATGTGTCCGCTGTTAATATTGAAGAGAACGATAAGAGGGATCCTATTCCTTATCGTGTTCCTCCTGGAATTGAAAGGGTACAGGCCATGAGTATTCAGCTTTGCAACCTGCAGGAAGAAGATTCAAGGGGTGTATTCAAAACACTGAATCTGGACCTTCGTCAGTACAAAAAAATCTCCATGTTCATACACGCGGAAAGCGTGAAAGGGCAGACTCCCATACAGGATGGTGACCTGAATGCGATCATCCGTGTGGGCCAGGATTATATCAGTAATTTCTATGAGGTCAAGTACCCGCTTAAGCTTACACCTTTTGGTACTACAGATGAGAACCTGATCTGGCCGGCAGAGAATAACCTTGACTTCGATATGAAGCAGCTTGTACAGCTTAAAGCTGAAAGAAATCTTGCCAACGCCAATCCAAATCAGATATACCGGAAAGTGATCAATGGAAAAACATATTCCCTGGTGGGTAATCCAAACCTGGGAGAAGTAAGGGGTATTCTTGCAGGATTTGAAAATGCAAAAAGTCCTGACGGTACTGGCCGTCCCATTTGTGCCGAAGTCTGGATCAATGAACTGAGGCTTTCTGGCATTGATGAAGGCGACGCCTGGGCAGCAACCGGCCAGGTGAATATGCAGCTGGCAGACCTGGGAACGGTTTCTGTTTCAGCCAATATACATACCATGGGATTCGGTGGCCTTGAACAAAGGGTGAACGACAGGTTCCGGGACGATTTCAGGCAGTTTGATTTCTCTACATCCCTGCAGCTTGGAAAACTGTTGCCGAGAAATTGGGGTATTGAGATCCCCTTCTTTGCCAACTATTCAGAGATGATCAGCTCTCCACAGTATGATCCCTACGATAAGGATATTCAACTTAAAGACAAACTGCGTGTATACAGGGATAAGCAGGATTCGATACGTAAAGATGCGATGGACTATACCAGTCTGAGAACGATCAACTTCACCAACATGAGGATGTTGCCGAAAGGGAAGGTGCGGTTATGGAGTCCGTCAAATTTTGATCTTAGTTATTCATATACCCAAACCTATCAGCACAATCCGTTGATCGAGTCCAACGATGTGAAAAGATACCAGGGTGGACTTGGGTATACCTATGCCGGTCAGCCCAAGTACTACGAGCCGTTCAAAAAAGCCAAATTCAAATCCAAATACCTGGATTTTGTAAGAAGCTTCAACCTGAATTATAATCCTAACCTGATAGGAATACGATGGGACCTGAGAAGACAGTTTGGTGCTATCAGGCCAAGGAACGTTGGAGGCGGTCAATATAAGATACCTGAAACCTACGATAAATATTATGTATTCGACAGAACCTATAATATGCGCTGGGATCTGACCCGGAGTTTCAACATCGACTTCAAAGCGGTCAATAACGCGAGGATCGATGAGCCATATGGAAGGATAGACACGAAAGCGGAGAGGGATTCTGTGATGAAGAATTTATTCAAAGGCGGAAGAAACACTTTATATAATCATGCTGTTGACTTCACTTACAATGTGCCATTGAACCTGATTCCGTTCCTGGATTGGGTAACGGCTAATCTTACATACAGAACAACCTACGGATGGCTCGGAGCATCCCGGCTTGCAGTAAATCTCGGAAATACCCTGCAGAACAGTAATGCCAAGGGAGCCACGTTGGAATTCAATATGCTCAACCTGTATAATAAATCCAGGTTATTGCGCCAGTTGAACGGACCTCCTGGTCAGCCACCGCCGGAACCGAATCCTTCAGACACTACAAAGAAAGGAAAACAAAAAACTACCGGGGAATTGAAGGGCGCCACCAGAACCATTGCACAGTTCCTGACTATGATCAAGAGGGTGGGAGCCACCTATAACGAAGGTGCAAGCACATTCCTGCCTGGCTATACTGACTCAACCACGTTCATGGGCCAGAACTGGAAAAGTATGGAGCCTGGTTTCGGATTCGTATTGGGTAAGCAGCCGGATAGTAACTGGCTTAAGAATGCTGCCCAAAAAGGACTGATAACAAACGATCCTGTACTGAACAATCTCTATAAACAGACCTATGACCAGCGGTTCAGTCTTACGGCAAGCCTTGAACCATTCAGGGATCTTACAATAGATCTGAATATGGATAAAACATTCTCGAGATCGTATAATTCATTGTTCAAGGATACTACGGGACTGGGTGATTTTGCAAATCTTAACCCTTATGGCACCGGTGGATTCAGTATCAGTTTTATTTCGTTCCAGACCATGTTCAGGTCATTTGATCCAAATAATATCAGCCAGACTTTCAAACAATTCCAGGATAACAGGATCATTGTGTCTGAAAGGCTTGGTCTGGCCAATCCTTACAGCCAGGTGAAGGATCCGGATGGGTATTACAAAGGTTATGGCCGTTATGCCCAGGATGTGCTGATACCATCATTCATTGCAGCTTATACCAACCAGGATGCAAATAGTGTAAAACTATTGGCACAGGGTAGCGGTAATGATGTAAAAGCAAATCCATTCTCCGGATATCTGCCAAGGCCCAACTGGAGGCTTACTTATAACGGCTTGACCAAGATCAAACCGCTGGATAAGATCTTTACGAATTTCTCCATCACGCACGGGTATACCAGCACTTTGAGCATGAACAGTTTCAATTCGGCATTGCTTTACGATGATTACCTGTTATATGGTTATCCTTCGTTCATAGATACGATATCAAATAGTTTTGTTCCTTACTTCCTGGTTCCAAACCTCCTGATCAGTGAACAATTCGGCCCGTTGATCGGTATCGATTTCTCAACTGTTTCGCAGTTTTCGGGAAGGTTCGAATACCGTAAAAGCAGGCAGTTGAGTCTTTCACTGATCGACTATCAGCTCGCTGAAGTGAAGTCGAGTGAGATCGTATTAAGTGCGCGTTACCGGATGCGCGGCAAGCTTCCTTTCACTATCAATATAGGGAAGAAGAAAGATGGTGGAGGTAAGATGGACAGTGATGTAACATTCGCACTTGATTTCAGTATCAGGGATGATATCAACTCTAACTCCAGGCTCGATCAGACCAATGCTTTTGCTACTGGTGGACAAAAAGTGATCACTATCCGCCCTACCATAGATTATGTACTCAGCAACAGGGTTAATCTGCAGTTCTACTTTGATCAGCGGAGGGTGACGCCGTATATATCCAATTCAGCCCCTTCTGTGAACACAAGAGCGGGTGTACAGGTGAGGATCTCGCTGGCACAATAACCACATTGATCACATTCATCACATTGATCAAATTTTAACTGTAGCTCTCTCTATTTCCTATGAAAATAAAATGAGTTCGCCTGTGCCGTGCAGGTCATAACCAGGTCATTGATACAAACATGGTCAGGCAGGTTTGTGCAATAAAACACAACATTTGCAACATCTTCAGCGATGAGCGGGGTGATGCCCTGATATACCGATTTTGCAGTTTCTTCATCGCCTTTGAATCGTACCATGGAGAATTCTGTTTCAGCCGCACCCGGATGTATTGCTGTCACTTTGATTCCATGTTGCAACAGATCGATGCGCATGGATTGTGACAGGGAATCCACCGCTGCCTTAGTGGCACAATAAACATTTCCTTTTTCGTACACTTCCTTTGCTGCAGTTGAACCAATGTTTATGATATGGCCTTTCTTTCTGCTGACCATAAATGGCACAACTGCTTTGCTCACATACAGTAATCCCTTTACATTGGTATTGATCATGGTTTCCCAGTCATCCATTCTCGCTTCATTAAAATGGTCCCTGCCTAAAGCAAGTCCGGCATTGTTGACGAGCACGTCGATCTCTCTCCATTCTTCCGGCAAACTTTCAATGGCTTTTTCCACCGCATCCTTGTTTTGCACATCAAAGCATAAACTATATACCGCCACGTTGTATTTCCTTTCCAGTTCATTGCAGATCGCTTCAAGCCTGTCTTCCCTTCTTCCTGTGATGATACAATCATCACCATGTTGCGCAAAAATGGTGGCTATTGCTTTGCCGAATCCGGAAGTGGCTCCGGTGATCAATATTTTCCTGTTCATCTTAACGAATTAGCGTTGATGTTCCTTTCTTGAAAATCGTTTTTCCGGTATAGTCTGTCCCCTGTACATACCAAGCAAATGTAGATGTGTTCTGGTCTTTCCCTTTAATACGCCCATCCCAGCCTTTGCCGATCTCCGTAGTGGAGAAAACCAGCTCGCCATACCTGTTATAGATCCGGAAATAGTCGAGCTTGGTTATACCTACCGGAATTGGTTTCAATAGGTCATTCTTCCTGTCATTATTAGGAGTAAATGCAGTGGGTACGAAAATATCCGGATTTGTATTGAAGACTTTGATATTGATGGTATCGAAAGCAAAACATCCTTCAGGCGAACTCACCTTAACGAAATAAGTGAAATCGCTACTCAGCGTTGCGATAGGGCTGCTTATGTTGGGATTATTCAGTCCTGCTGATGGTGTCCACTGGTAAGCTGTGCCACCCGTGGCGTTGAGTTGCAGGGGCTGTCCAATAACAATAGAAGTGTCGTTACCGGCAAATGCAGGTATAGGGGCCACCACTTTTACCACTACAGAATCAATACCTGGCTTGGGACAACCTTTGTTGTC